>JAIOHO010000355.1 GCA_019912905.1 Anaerolineae bacterium | reverse complement strand
GTGCAGCGCCGTCCCGTCGTCTACTGTCTTGAGTCGATAGATTTGCCAGCTGATGTGCATGTCTCACAGATAGGCATATCGCGTCACGCATCGTTTGTTCCGGATACGGATTCGTCGTTCGACGGAATTGCCGATGAAGTTCGTATCCTGAGAGGGCCTGTTCAGGTGATTGAAGGCAAGTCATGGGATGGACAGTTGTACCGTCCGGCCTTGCCACAGCGGTTACGCGAGATTGAGACCCAGTTGATTCCTTATTTCGCTTGGGATAACCGAGGAAAATCCGAGATGACGGTTTGGATTCCAGAGTTGCAAAGTGAGGGGCGTATATCATGACAACGGTAGTTGCGATCTACACGGGCCAGGGATTGGCCGAACCCATGAAGACAGTCTTTACAGAGGTGCTTCCTGACTGCCGTCTGATTAACATTATCGACGACAGCCTCATTGCAGATGTCGTTAAGGCCAAGCAAGTGACACCCGCTGTTACCAGACGCTTGCTTCGCTATTATGAGATTGCAGCCGAAATGGGCGCAGACGCAATCCTGAACACCTGCTCCTCGGTCGGCGAAATAGTCGAACTTGGTCGTCAAGTAGTCGATATTCCGATTGTGCGTATCGATGAGCCAATGGCGAGTACAGCAGTCAAACAGTACGCCCGCATTGGTGTAATAGCCACGCTGCCGTCGACCTTGCAACCAACAGTCCGCCTGTTGCAGGATCAGGCGCAGCAGCTTGGACGAGAAATAGTCATCGTTGATGGTCTCGCGGATGGTGCCTACGATGCCCTGGTCAATGGCTCGCCACAGCAGCACGATCAGCTGATCCTGGAGACTGCAATTCGTCTGAAACCGCAGGTTGACGCCTTCGTCCTGGCTCAAGGCTCGATGGCACGCATGGAACGCAATTTAGCAGATGCAACCGGACTCCCGGTTTTCTCTAGCCCGCGTTTGGGGGTTGAAGCGGTGAAACAGGCCCTATCGGAAACGGCCTCATGAGCTATTGAATCTGCGGTAATTGTCTACTAGTTCGCCCTTTTTTTGAGGTCGATATGAACGTTCATACCCACCTGGACAACCTAGGAAGTGTCGTGTCAATTTATCGAAAGGAGACTCACTATCGGCAAGCACATAACTAGACATCAACCGACAGATCATATTACCAGCAAATAAGGAGTGTTATAATGAAACAACTCTCACGTCGTGAAATGTTGAAACTAATGGGAGCGAGCGCCGGCGGCGCGGTATTGGCCTCCCAGGGCATCTCTTTTGCAGGCGTCTCAGCTCAAGACGGCGAAGTGACGCTGGATGTGATTGCCAGCCAGCCCGAATACCTGAATCTGGAACGCGAGATCTGGGATATTTTTGAACGGGAAAATCCGGGCATCAAAATCAACCTTTTTGCAGTCAATGAGAATGAATCACCCGCGATGCTCGCAAGGATAGCGGGCGGGTATATCCCCCACATTGCGACCACTCCCACCACCACGTCAGATCCAGCCAGCGAAGCCTACAAGCTCTATATGAACCTGAGCGAGCTCAGCGACGAGGATTTCCCCTGGTGGGATCGCTGGACCTTTGACATCAAGAATGCCTTCACTAATGTATATGGCCTGCCTGGACCTCGCGCCCTGGAGGTTTTGGCTCCGTGGACCGTCTCATGGCAATGGCACCAGGATTTGATGGACGAGGCCGGTCTGGATCCTCGCAGTGTCACAACCTGGGAAGAATTCAATGCGCTCCTTGAGGAAGGGACCGCATGGGCCAACTCGAACCCCAACGTAGACTACTTCTTTGACCAGGGTTGGCATCCGCTGGTTCCGCTCGTTTGGGCCAATGCCTGGGCACTGGCTTTCCCCGAAGGCCAGCAGGAGCAGCAGAATGCTTACTGGCGGGGTGAGAAGAAGTTCAACGATGCGGATTCGCCCTGGCGTACCGTGTACCAGTGGCTGAAAGACTCGTATGACAAGGGCATCTTCCCCGAGAGTTGGTGGACACGCGAATGGGAGGGTGACTTCGAGGCCAGCTACATTGCCAGAAAATCGGTCATGGTATTTCATGGTCCCTGGCTATGGGACAAGACCCTGGCGGCGGACCCCACAGCAGTTCAGCTTGGCCTCCCGGCCACACCACCCGCGGCAGGTCAAGACACATGGATGCAGTGGATCGCCGGTATCGACACTTTCCGCTGGTACGCACTCATGGAAGGTGTGCAGGAGCTACCCGAGTTCCCACAAGTCAAAACGGCCTGGGCCTGGTGGCACAGCCCGGCTGTGGTCAAGATGAGAGCAGAGGCCGTTGGTTCGCCGGTGGTGTACAAACTGGACGAGCCGCTTGAACTGGAAGGGGCCGCACAGTGGGAAGGCGTCCGGAAAGATATCGACGTCCCCGGTGGCGCGTTTGAGAATACGCATTTCGTAGATCCGGCGAATTGGGCCGAGAGCCAGGCCGCTGCCTACCAGGTACCGGGCTCCCCAAATACCTGGGACCATAATGGCAGTGCTTCAACCAAAATCGGTGAGCTGATGACAGGCGCAATCAGTGTCCAGGACTTTTTGGATTGGGCCCAGGCTAACTTTGAGGCGAGTTACAATTTTCCGGAATAGCTTGAAACAGGACCATCGGTGATCCAAGCCAGAATGCTTTCGTGATGGCAGCAATTACCCATTAACTGTCTCCTTGCAGACGTTTCGATGCAGCTCCCACGCCGCCAGAACACCGGGCTTGGCCCAACGGCGTGGGAACCAGAACTTGGCAGCAAGAAGCCAATGGCCTGACAAGATTATTGGGAGCATCATTATGGAGAATTTAGTAAAACGATTAGGCGGGCGGCGCACAGCACGCCGCATCTTGATTGATTGGGCCTTCATTCTGCCGCAACTGATCTTGTTTTTCAGCCTCACCATCCTACCCTTCTTCATAGGACTGCCCACGGTGTTTACCGACAGGCTTAGTTTTGTGGATACGGATGTGGAATATGTGGGCACGGAGAACTTTACGAAAATTCTTACTGAGCCAGGCATCAAAGATGAGTTCTTGCCGGCTCTCGGAAGGTCTGTCCGTTTTACGCTCCTGAACTATGTCATGGTCTTTGCCTTCGGCCTCAGCCTGGCATTGCTGATGTATGAGGTGGGATTCCGTGGCGGTTTTTTTACGGTAATTTATCTCCCAATGATGCTATCTGGCCTGGCAATAGGTTTTATAGCGACTATGCTGTTTTCCCGTTCTACGGGGACACTGAATCTTCTTTTGCTAGATCTGGGCTTGATCGATAAGGCCATTGACATCAAGTCGGCTTCGGGTCTCTCGATCATCTTGCCACTGCTGGCCGGCTGGCGCTACGCCGGTTTCAATATGGCTATCTTCCTGGCAGGTTTATTGTCAATCCCGACTGAAACTATCGAATCATCCATCGTTGACGGGGCTTCCTACTTGCAGAGACTTGTTCGTATCTATTTCCCCCAAATGATTGGCTCCTTTATTATCGCCACGATCTTCTGCCTGATCGGTTCATTTAACATCTTTGACGAATTGGTCGCCTTGGGCGCTTTGTATGGGAATCAGGAAGCCTCGTTCCTTTCTATAGTCTTCTTTACCTATGGTTTCCAGCGTGGGCGATTAGCCGTTGGATTAACGATGGCGTTGGAGCTAGGTATTCCCCTGCTCGTGGTAGGTGTGCTGCTTCAGCGGATTCAGCGACGATTCCAATATGATACCTAATTAGTAATGGGAAACTGCTATGTTGAACAACACCAACGTCAATAATGGTGATCTGGTTTCTCGTGTTTCACGGCAGATGCGGATCTCAAGAATCCTTATTATCACATTTTTCATCGCCTATACCCTGATCACGCTCTTCCCAATTTACGCGCTCTTTATCAGATCTTTTGTGGGAACAAAGCATGCCACAGATCTATGGCTTACGCCCCCCCCTCTGGAAGAAGCGAGCATGGATTACCAGTGGGGCAGCCTGTCCGTATTTTATAATCTGGATTCCGAAAAAGCCAAAGCAGACCTGGGTATTCCCGCAGATGCCTATATTCAGTCGCGTTGGACGTTGGCAAGGATTGCCAAAGAATACGACATACCTGAACAAAAGATCAAAGATTACTTTACCCCGTATTCCGTCTACAGTGGCTGGATCGTTCTTTTTACCGATAACAAGTTCTGGCCGGCTTTGTTCAGAACAATTTTGATTACTGGCCTTAGCCTGTTTGGTTTAAATATACTCTCCATCATGACGGGCTTTGGTCTGGCCGGCTTGAGGCGACGAGACCAGATGTTCGTATTCAATCTTTACCTGCTCAGTGCGGTCGTACCGCTCATGATGATCTTGCTTCCTCAGTATATGATCGTCCAGTGGCTGCTTAATTTGATCCCCGGCTACGGTGTGTCTGGTTCTACTATTCGTAATGTAAGTCAAATCGCGGCCATTGTCGTACTCAACATCAAAGGCGGTGCGCTGGGGACAATGATCTATACAGGCTTCATCTCAACGATTCCCAAAGAATTAGGTGAAGCCGCTGAGATTGACGGAGCCAGCATTTTGCAATATTTTCGACACATTGTGCTGCCGCTCCTGAAAGTCCCTATTGCCACCTTGACCGTTATGGTCCTGCCTTCCTTATGGAATGAGTTCATGGGGCCGTATATCTATTTGGATGCAAACAACACCACCTTGCTACCGTTGATCCAGAGTTATACGGGTACGTACACCACCAACTACCAGGTATCGTACACCGGGATATTTGTATCGATTATCCCGCTAATCATAATCTATATCTTGTTCCGTAACTGGTTCATCCAGGGGGCGATGTCTGGCGCAATCAAAGGATAGTCGGGGAAACGGAAGACGCGATGGATGATGCCTGGTTTTCGTCAACAGGATGCCAGGCTCCCATCGGAACTGAAGCGCAAATCATAGAAGTTGAACCCCGGGGACGCGATAGCCTGCACGTGCGGGGCACGATTGGCCTGACTGTCCATAGCGAACTGCCCCCAAGCCAGTGACAAACTCGAGACGCTCTACAATGAGTTGGTTTCGCGATGAACGCTTACCACAACTGCGATAGCTTAACAGGTTATCTACTACAACCTGGATTTTGATTTAGGAGGATGAACAAACCGAGTTCAATACTCCTTGACCCTGCAAGAAACTGAACAAGTATCTTCTCAATGACGGTAACTTCAGTTGGGGACTTTGGTGTTTTGGTAATTTTAAAGGAAATCACTATGCAATCAATTACCAATCTTGTCTGTGAATATCGCCCCAACCCCCTGGGTATCGATGTCATCGCGCCCCGGCTCAGTTGGCAAATGCAAAGCGACCGCCGTGGGGCGCGGCAAACCGCCTATCGTATCCTGGCCGCCACCGACCCGCAGGGGCTGCGCGAAGGCCAGGTCGATTTGTGGGACAGCAGTAAAATCGAGACGGATCAATCGATCCATATCCCATATGCCGGTCAGGCATTACGTTCACGTCAACGAGTCTACTGGCAAGTGACTGTTTGGGATCAAACCGGCCAGGCCAGCCAAAGCGATCCGGCCTGGTTCGAGATGGGGCTATTGGAACGCAGCGATTGGAAAGCTGACTGGATTGGCGCAGCGTTGACCGGCGGCCCACGGACTACCATTCCGGCGCCTTATTTGCGCCGATCATTTCCAATTGACGGTGTGATAAAAACAGCGCGCTTCTATGTGACTGCACTCGGTCTGCATGAGTGCTCTATCAACGGTCAGGCCGTGAGCGACGAGGTCCTTAGCCCTGGCTGGACCGACTTCAGCAAACGGATCGAGTATCAGGTTTACGATGTCACTCCCCTCCTGACTGAAGGTATAAACGTGCTCGGCGCTATCCTCGGCGACGGCTGGGCCGTGGGGCACATTGGCTGGCACCATCGTCAGAAATATGCTGACCGGCCTCGCCTGCTGGCTCAATTGGAGATCGCTCTGGCTGATGGCCGCATGATCACCATCGCCACGGACGACACCTGGAAACATCAGTTTGGGCCGCTCCTGGAAAATGACCTGATCATGGGCGAAGCCTACGACGCTCGTCTGGAGATGCCCGACTGGGACAGGCCGGGCTTTGACGACAAACACTGGCTGAGCGTCGAACGCTTTGAGGATCCGGGCATAGCCCGGTTTGCCTGTAGCGCGCCTGGCGTGCGGCGCATCGACTATCTGAAGCCGATCAGCGACCCTGTGGACCGGACTAACGTGACCACCCAACGATACATCTTTGACCTGGGGCAGAATATGGTAGGCCGCGTATGCCTCAAAGGCAGTGCCCCGGCTGGCACAACAGTGACTCTCCGTTTTGCCGAAGTCCTCAATCCGGACGGGACGCTCTACACTGACAATCTCCGCACCGCGCGAGTGATTGACTATTACACCTTCAAAGGTGATGGCGAAGAAGTGTGGGAGCCGAAGTTTACCTTCCACGGCTTTCATTATGTGGAGTTGTTGGGTTACCCGGGCACAGTAGCCGACGATACGATTACCGGCGTGGTGCTTCACTCTGATATGAAGCCAACCGGCTATTTCGAATGTTCGGATCCGCTTCTCAATCAGCTTCAGCACAACATTGTTTGGTCCCAGAAGGGGAACTTCTTGCATCTCCCTACCGACTGCCCCCAGCGCGACGAACGTCTGGGTTGGACCGGCGACGTTCAAGTGTTCGCTCGCACTGCCGCCTTCAATATGGAGGTGGTCGGTTTACTGACGCGCTGGTTGGAGGAGCTAGCCGATGCACAGGGCGAGCAAGGCAACGTGCCGCCCGTAGTGCCACAAGTCTGGCTTGAATTTACTGATGACGGCGGTCCGGCCTGGGCTGATGCGGCGGTTATCGTCCCGTGGACCATGTATCTCTGTTACGGTGATCAGCGCATCCTTGAAGACAATTACCCAACCATGACCCGATTCATGCGGTTCATTCAAGACGCCAGCCCTGACTATATCCGTTGCGCGCCTGAATACGAAGGTTGGCCCGGCCTTGGTGACTGGCTCTCGATCAACGCCGATACCCCGCGCGATTTGATCGGCACCGCCTTCTGGGCCTACGACACCAGCCTGATGGCCCAAATCGCAGCCGTTCTGGGGAGGGACGACGATGCCGATCACTATCGCCGCCTCCGTACCAACGTCAAGCAAGCCTTTATGGACCGCTTCCTGGAAGGCAGCAGCGTTCCGGTTGCCATTGAGCAACCATCCGAGATTCGCCTGCGCCTGGATCGCAACGATGCGATTTCGCGCGGCAGCCTGAAGGCAGTTGATTACGGACCCATTAGCTCTCAGGTCTTCAATACCAACCGTTTTACACCAACCCAAACGGCGTATGTCCTGGCCCTGTATTTTGACCTTTTGCCGGAAGAACTGCGCGCACTGGCCGCAGCCGAACTGGCGGCTGACGTTGAGCGGCGCGATATGCATCTCTCCACCGGCTTTGTCGGCGCGCCTTATCTGTCCCAGGCCCTGAGCTGCAACGGGCAGCTCGATACAGCCTATGCACTCCTGTTTCAGAAAAGCTGGCCTTCATGGATTTATTCGGTAACACAGGGGGCAACCACTGTCTGGGAGCGCTGGGACGGCTGGACAGAGGAAAACGGCTTTGAGGATCCCGTCATGAACTCGTTCAATCACTATGCCTATGGTTCGATTGGGGCCTGGCTCTACAGTGTAGTCGCAGGCATTGAACTCGATCCGGCCCAGCCAGGCTACAAACACAGCATTCTACGCCCCCAACCCGGCGGCTGCTTGACCCACGCGACAGGAAAACTCGAGACGCCGTACGGCGAATTGGTTTCGCAATGGGCGCTTGCCGACGATACGTTCGACTGGACGATAGTAGTCCCCCCCAACACAACCGCAACTGCGCACCTGCCATTGAAGCAAGCGAGCAAGGTTACGTTGAATGGGCAAGCCGTCACTGGTTCAATTCACGAGGTTGAGGCTGGTAAGTATCACTTTGTAGTGAGTTGACAAGGAGAAAGACAATGTTCCACGGTGTACAGTACTATCCCGAACACTGGCCCGAAGAGCGTTGGGCCATCGATGTCAGCATGATGCAGGAAGCGGGAATCAATGTGGTGCGCATGGGCGAGTTTGCCTGGAGCAAGCTAGAACCCCACGAAGGCACACCCGATTTCGGCTGGATGGACCGGGCCGTGGCCCTGCTCGACGCCCACGGAATCAAGACGATCATGTGTACGCCCTCGCGTACGCCTCCGCCCTGGGTATTTGACCGCTATCCTGGTGTGAAGAATGTCAGCGCCGACGGCCACACGGTCAACTATGGATTCCGTTACACGGTCGGGCTGAGTCACAGCGAATTCAAACAACTCTCTCAAGGCATTGATCGTGCCGTAATTGAACACTTTAAGGGTAACGATGCCATTATCGGCTGGCAGGTCGATAATGAGATCGGGATGAACAACGATTGCTATTGCGAGCGCTGCCGTCGCCGCTTCCACGGTTACCTTGAGCGAAAGTTTGGTTCGATCGAGGCACTGAACGCCGCCTGGGGCGCACATTTCTGGTCCTTCCATTTCACCACCTGGGAAGAGGTGCCGCTGCCGTACCTCAACCCGCAGCTCTCGCTGGAATACCGACGCTTTCTCTCCGATCTGAATGTCGAGTTTACGCGCTGGCGCAGTGAACTGATCCACGAACTTGATCCCGGCAAGTTTGTAACCACTAATTTCCAGTCCTTCAGTGTCAAGCACACCGACTATGCTCAGCTCGCCAAGGTGATCGACCTCAATGGGATGAACCACTATCCCGCTCGTTCACCTGAGTTGATCCTGGATTATTACCGCGGTGCGCGAGGCACGATGCTCCCTGTCGAGCAGTTCACCCGGCTGTTAGAGGTGGATACCGGTCCGGGCTGGATGCGGCTGTGGGCCTATATGGCAATTGCTCATGGAGCGTGTGGGGTCAACTTTTTCCGGTGGCGCTGCTGTCGCTGGGGTCCGGAACAGCATCGCGACGGTATCCTGCCGCATGATGGTCTGCGCGCGCGCAGGTACGACGAGCTGTCCCAGATGGGCGCTGAGATTGCCCACATCGGTGAGCGGATCGACCGTACCCGTCCCCAATCTGAGGTAGCGATCTTGATGAGCTATGAAGCGCGTTGGGCGCTTGAGGCTGGAACGCGGATTCAGGAATGGGATCCTGCCCAGGATGTGATTGCCGTCCATGATACGCTGCGAGATCAAAACGTACCCACCGATGCCCTGGACCCGCGCGAGGACCTGTCCTCCTATCGCCTGGTTTTTGCGCCACGCCTGTTCAGTATCGATAACCAGAGTGCCGAAAACCTGCTTGCCTTTGTGGAAAACGGTGGCACGCTCTGCCTGACCGCGCCCAGCGGCGTAGTTGACGAATTCAACGTGAGTTTTGATACCCCTCGCCCAGGGCCGCTGGCCGCAGCAGCGGGCATCCGCGTGAGTGACCTCTCCCCGCTGCACGAGCCACTTCCGCTGCACAGCGTCGCCATTCCTGGCCTGGAAGGTGCCGAGGCTTCCGTCTTATCCGACGAGATACACCCCGATACGGCGGACGTGCTGGCAACCTATGCCAGCGGCTGGCGCGAGGGTCTCCCTGCAGTCACAAGCCACCGCTTTTGCAAAGGCCGGGTTATCTATGTCGGCACCTCGCTACGAGGAGACGGTTTGCTGGCCTTAGTTACCTACCTGTGTGGCGAGGCAGGGGTTGCTGGCCTATGCGATACCCCCGCCGGGCTGCATGTCTACCAGCGCGTAGGTTCAGACGAGCGCTTATGGTTCGCGCTTAACTATACCGAGCAAGCGCTGTCCTTTACACTCCCTGGCACGTGGTTGGATGCCTTGAGCGGAGAAACCTGTACAGGCGAGACCGAGGTTGCGCCGCTGGATTTGCGCATTCTGGCAAGCGCCATTGAATGACGAGGCCGCTGCCGTTTAGGGGATAATATGAGTGTCACTACCTTTTGCCGGTGTGAGGGATTCTTGTGACCAGGGTTCAAGCTCTAAAGCAATATAATGTGGTTTGGGGAAGCCAAAGCCTGAATTCTTCCGAATCGATGCCCTGCGGTGGCGGCGATATTGGACTGAATGTTTGGGTAGAAAACGGCGACATCTATTTCTACATCGCTCGCAGCGGAACATTTGACGAAAACAACGCGATGCCGAAACTGGGGCGGGTGCGCATCACATGTTCGCCCAACTTCTTTGCTGGCGAATCTTTCAGGCAGGAACTTAAGCTTGTAACCGGCAGCATTACGATAAGTGGTCGAAACGAAACCCATAGCGCAGAAGTTCAAATCTGGGTGGATGTGTTTTCTCCAGTGATTCATGTAGAAATGACGAGTAACCAGGAAATTAGTGTTGAAGCCGTCCATGAAAACTGGCGCTTTGAAGACCGGTTGCTTCAGGAGAATGAAGGCTTTGGTAATTCCTACAAATGGGAAGCGCCCGAAGGACTAAAGACCAAAAAGGACGAAATAGGTTTTCAGGGCAACAGCATACTTTTTTGTCACAGGAATACCGGCGATACAGTGTTTGATGTTACGGTTCAACAGCAGAAAATGGACTCTGTCAAAAGTCGGATGTTTGACCCCCTGAAGGATCTGACATTTGGCGGCAAATTGCTGGGCGGAAATTTCGTTGCAGCAGGCGAGACGGAAGGCGTTTACCTTTCATCCCCATTTAAGGGCTGGAAGATACGGAGCAAATCCCCAAGGAAGCGGCAGTCCATCGAAATCTATCTGCACACAGGTCAATATGAAAATCAGGCCGATTGGGATTCGGCCCTGGAGTCTCTCGTTTCAGAATACCAAGAGCGGAAATTAGCAGCCCGTAGTGAAACCATCAACTGGTGGCAAAACTATTGGGATCGTAGTTTCATCTATATCAACCCGGACAACAGAAACGAAGCCGCGCCCGAATGGCAAGTCGGACGAAATTACCAGCTTTTCAGGTATATATTGGGATGTAACGCGTACGGCAATTACCCTACAAAGTTCAGTGGTGGATTGTTCACCTACGATCCACAATTCACAGATCCTAATCGTCCTTTCAATGCGGATTTCAGAAACTGGGGTGGCGGCACCTTCACGGCTCAAAACCAACGCCTAGTCTATTTTCCGAGCTTTTCCCCTGAGCGAGTTTGTCGAGTGCAGCTGCAACAATCAGTTCGCGTTCATCATCAACGCTTGCCGGTTCCAAAAACCGCGCTGCATTCAAACGCAGCCGTGCGTAACCGTTCACACCGGCCCATTCAATCTGGTCGGCAGTCACCGGCGACGCGCTGCCAGACATCACGATAACCTGGTCAACCTCCGCTAAAGCCGGAACGGAGCTTGGTTCCGACACGACGCCGTGTGCCTGCAAACGCAAGACCATAGCGCGTTCAACACCAGAAGACCCAACAATAAACTGCGGCGAACCGCCAGGTTCTGCGCTCATGAGCATGTCGAGTACCATGCCGATTGTCTTCAGATGGTCATCCTCCAGCGTGTCGAAGATAAGGATTTCGACATCTTTTTCATGAAGAGACTTCAGCGTATTGTGAATTTCTTCAATAGAGGTGGAAAGCTGGAGAATGTCGATGTTTCCTATGCTTCTTGAGGTTTGCTGCCCAAGATGCATCGTCAGATCGCCCTCTGTCATCGGTGTTACCGGGTGTTTGCTCATCGTTGGATGGCGGTCTATGCGGTATATACCCGCATTCATGCCAGCGAACAGATTGCCAAAGACCACGTAACGGCGTAAGAATGGCGCGCCGACGATCACAGGAACGATTTGCGGGCCAAAGGTCTCGATGCCCACATCAATGGCATGGCCAATACTGCCAATCGTCGGCGAGGAGTCGAACGTTGAGCACACCTTGTAATGAAGTGCCGGAGCGCCCAGCCCGGCAATTGCTGCAAACGCTTCAGGCAGGGTGCCGTCCATGTCTGCCGGTGTCATGCTGCGGCTCACCCCAGCCAGACCCACTGCCTGAACTTCGGGGAAGTTCTCGTGCAGAAATTCGGACGTGGGCGATTCCAGAAACAACATCGTGCGGACACCACCCCACTCCAGAACCTCCATCGCATCGGTCGAGCCAGTGAAGTCGTCGCCATAAAAGGCGAATTGGAGAGACGCAGTCGTCATACTCTGAATCTTTCGAGCGCTCGTGCTAGCTCGGCATGAGTAGCTGCATACGCATTTAGCGGCGTATCTTGCAGCGCAGCTTCCCACGCCTGCTGTAAACTGCGCACACCCGCGGCTGGACCATCGGGATGTGCCATGATCCCACCACCAGCAAGATAGATCAGATCCACCGAATTCAAAGAACTGTATGTGTCAGGTGCCTGGCGCGCAGTTTGGCCCGATGAGAATACAGGCATGACCACTGCGCCAATGCCCGGCATAGGGGTCAAACACGCGCGTGCTGATGCGGTCACGCTTTCGTCTGTCTCGCAGAACTTGTTTTGCAGACCGTTGACATGGAGATGATCCACTCCCGCCAGCCTGAAAAACTGTTGAAACGCAGTATACGCAATGCCCAGGGATGGATCGCGGCTGAACATCCCCCATCCTGCCCGGTGCCCGTGTATTGGCAGCTGGCTGTGACGGCGCAGCTCCAGCACGCCTACAAGCCCCACGGAAAGCATGTTGACCATGATACAGGTGCCACCATGCTCCAGGACAAGATCATGGCCGCGCCGCATCTGGTCGAGATCGCCGGTGACGTTGAAGGCGTACATCACCTTCTTGCCCGTTTTGTCTGCATAGTCGTTGATGACCTGCATCACGGCTGTAACACGCTCGGCAAGTGGCGAATGCGGCGAGTCAGTTTGTAACTCATCGTCCTTAATGAAGTTAATGCCAGCTTCACATAAAGTCTTCACCAGGTCTGCTGTCTGTTGGGGTGACAGGCCCACACTCGGCTTGATGATTGTGCCGATGATGGGCCTAACCCAGACCCCCGCAAGTCGCCGTGTGCCCTCAATGCCGAATGCGGGAAGCGGATAGGCTTCCGCATATGCCGGTGGAATTTGGATATCCAGAAGCTTTAGCCCACTGAAAGCACTGAGTTCAAACAAGTTGCCCGCGACGGTCGTAAACAGCGATGTCAATGACGCGCCGATATTTTCGAATGGAAACGACAGGGTGACCTCAGCGCGCCGGTACAATCCATCGTGCTCCTTAGGGAGTTTGCTGCCCGGCAGCGACGGGACACCGACGGATTCTACGTCTTTGATCGCGTCGACTCTCGCTCCATACCGTTCAAGGAGTTCAGGGGTCTCGCCGGGAACCTTTACGAAAGTTCCGGCAGATTGTTCTCCGGCCATGATTTCGGCGGCTCTCGCTGGATCATGGGCTGTTTCGATCAGATAGTGAGCCAGTATGCGGCTGCTCATTGTTGCACTCCGACCACAGCTTATGGACGATATGAGATCACAGAATCGTATTTATAGCTGGCAGACATTTGCCCGGCTTCTAATCCAGGCTGTCCGTAATCTCCGCGACACTTTGTTTCAGGGCTTCCAGATTCATGATCTGCTCTTTCCAGTCCGGCTTGAAGATCTTGTTGTATGCGTTTTGAACCGCTAACTGTGCGCCGTCAGAAAATGGAAAGCCGGAGAAACCGAAGATGATGGCAAACTCGATCCGCACATGTCCGGATAAGAAGGCCCAGGCCGCTTCCGCCGGAACGCCCAACTTCACTGCTTCGTCATAGGCTTCCTTGATAGCCGTAATCACGGTTGCAGAGAAGGTCTCCACCAGGGCGGGTTCAAGGATCGCCATTTGTTCGACCGTGATTCGATAGTTGTTCATGACCGGGGCGTACATATCCCGGACGATTTCATCGCCTCTGGCGTAATCCTCTTCTGAACCCCGGTGCAGCGCCGAGACGATGTGATGTTTTGCTTTTACACCGCCGAACCAATCGTTCCGGGCTTCTTCCGTGGTTTCGTCACCGTAGAGCGGTGGGTGGCAAGGATGGGATACGAAGTAAGATAAGTCCTCGCGCAGTGGGATCACACCTGCGTAGGTCGCCGCCGGGTCGAGGCTGATAATCATGGTTCCTGGTTGCAGCGTAGGAACAATTTCCCCGGTGATCTTGCCGATTAATCTATCCGGCAGCGCTAAAATGACGACGTCCGCATTCTGGAGCGCCTCGGACTGGGCGTTGGCTGTAGACCTCTTTGAGCCAGATTCTCTATGCCAGCTTCGCTGATTTCCACGAAGTGCATCTTGTACTTGTGCGGATGTTTGATCAGATTATCAGTGAGACGGCAGCCCATCTTACCGCCGGCACCCATCAGCGCTATTTGAATGACCATGTGTCAATCTCCTCTTGTTGGCTGCTGCTATATACAGATCGCATCAATTTGTGCCGTTGTGATAATAGGTATCCCAACCAAAGTAGGTGGTAAAGGCCTCATTGAGCACTGCCGCTGTGTAACTATTGGTCATGGCCGCATGATGTTCAAAGCCGTTTTTGCAGATGTGGTGCATCAAATTCTGTAAATTGGGTACGCTCACCACCGCACGGCTGCCAAAGGTCTCCACCGGATCATCCAGAAATTGACCATCGCCCACATAGGCTTTGATTTGACCATGCCGGTCGTCGGTGGTCACGCGCGCATAGCTGAATGGTCCGGCAGGGGTTTTTCCTTCAACGGTGCCATAAGTGTTTTCTACGCCCACTGTGGTTCCC
This sequence comes from Anaerolineae bacterium, assembly GCA_019912905.1. Taxonomy (GTDB): domain Bacteria; phylum Chloroflexota; class Anaerolineae; order Aggregatilineales; family Phototrophicaceae. Next base: position 1,133 of record JAIOHO010000355.1, on the reverse strand, counting down.
AGGATCGGCGCGTTATACATCCGCGCATCGTCGCCCAGGAAGGTTTTGGCCCAGTTGCCACAGTGGAACAGGATGCACTTATTCGGGTCATCGCCGTAGTTATTGTTCCAGTCTACCAGAGCGCCAGGCGTGAGGTTTGCCAATTGCAGCGCATACATCGAGGTCACACCCGTTACATCGACTTCACAGGCGCTGGGCATCAGAGACTCGCTCATCATGCTCATGATGGTGCAGACGTTGACGCCGTAATTGGACTGTATGGAAGTCCAGCACTGGATTGCCGAGGCGGTAATATCGTAAGCTTGCATCCACTCATCAATGACGACGGCCAGTTTCGCCTGCTTAACGACGGCTGCGGGAGGCACTTGATCGGTAGCGATGTAGGCACCGATGCGCTGCAAGCTCTCCTGCACGCGTAGGTCCTTGTCCTCTAGCTTGTTGGCTTGCCCAAAAACTTCGGACAGATCCATGGTACTGACACTGATCCCAAAGGCCTGCAGCAGCTTTTCGCTGTAGCGCGTGGTGTTAAAGGCATTCGGTCGCGCGCCAATCGCGCCCAAGCGAGCGCTCCGCAGATACTTGACAACACGACACACGCCCATGAAGTCGCGCAGATCCTGCTTGAACGAGTCTGTTTTTGGGTGCACTGTGTGCAGCTTCGTCAGCGTATACGGAATGCCATATTGATACAGGTTATTGCAGACGGAAATCTTGCCGCAGAAGGCATCCCGTCTGCGCTCCACGAACAACTTATCCAACTCATCAGGATAGGCCTGGATCAGCACAGGCACATTCAACCCGGCGAGCTTGATGGTATCGGCAATGCCCTTTTCATCGCCAAAGTTCGGCAAGGTAACCAGAATACCGTCGATGCGATCTCCATTCTGTTTGAAGAGATCGGCACATTGTTTGGCATTCTGCCAGGTCTCTACCGCGCCGAGCTTGGTCGCGTCGTCGTCGAGGATGACCGCGTCGATGCCAAGTTCCGCCAGGACTTCAAGAATGTCCTGACGCCCCTCAGTAATCAACCGGTCGGGGAAGAAATCTCGATTGCCCACAATGACGCCAAGAGTCATTTTTGAAAAATCCATTCCCTTCACCTTTCTGTTTTACAGGACACGTTGCACAGCAGT
>JAIOHO010000354.1 GCA_019912905.1 Anaerolineae bacterium | reverse complement strand
GGGCAGCAGCAGCGGCCCTGGGTGCGGCGGCACAGGCGCGGCAGCCAGATGCCTCCACCACAGCGCCCGCGCAGCCAGAGGCTGCACCTCAGGAACAGCCTGTGCGCATCGGCGATTTGCTCCGTTCGGTCGAAAGGCCATCGCCTTTCACGCGACCGGCTGCGCCTGCGGCACCTGGCAGCACGTTCAGCCCGACCAGTCCTGCCAACCGGCCACCGATGCCTGCTGATGACGAGGATGAAGACGACGATGATGAGCAGTTGGGCAGCCTGCCCTCGATCCCGCCGCGAGGCACTCCTACGCCGCAACCTGCCAGCACGGGCAGTCTGTGGTCACGTCCGGCGGCCAGCCCTAACCATCATGCGCCCGGCGCGCAGTCGCTGGATGAACGCCGCGAACGCCTGAATGCGATTCGCAGCGGCCAGGGTGTTCGGCCCTTTGGAGAAGATCAATCGGCAAAGCCTGAGAGCGAACGACCTGCCGCCGTGCCCCAACCGCAGCGGCCCGCAGCCTCGGCTGCCCCCTCAGCCCCGGCATCCACTGCGCCGCTGCGCCAGCCCATTGCGGAGAACAACGACCGTGGGGATCGTGCCAACGGCAGTACCACTCCACAGGCCCCGGCAGCCCAACGTCCGCAGGCATCTCCCGCCTTCACCCGACCTGCGGGTCCGCCCGCAGCGCCCCCGCCGCGCAAACGCCGCGACTGGAAACTGCCGGATTATCGGGCGGTGCTCAGCGCCGGGTCCGAAAGCGATTTCGACCGCGAGGTGCTGCTCAAATCGGCACGCACGATCGAGGAAACCCTGCAAAGCTTCGGCGCGCCGGGCCGTGTCGTCGAGGTGAACACCGGGCCGGTGATTACCCAGTTCGGCGTCGAACCGGATTATCTGGTGAGTCGTTCCGGCAAAAAGAGCCGCGTCAAAGTCGGCGCGATCGCCCAACTGGACAAAGATTTGCAGTTGGCCCTGGGCGCAAAATCCATTCGTATCGAAGCGCCAGTGCCGGGTAAAGGTTATGTCGGCATCGAAGTGCCGAACGAAGAAGCCTCGATCGTCAGCCTGCGGGACGTCATGGAATCCGAGCAGTTCCGCAAGATCCGGGCGAAATCGCCGCTGGCGCTGGCCCTGGGTCAGAGCGTCGATGGCACGCCGATTGCGGCAGACCTGGGCGTCATGCCTCACCTGCTGATCGCCGGGACCACCGGTTCGGGTAAATCCGTGCTGGTCAACGCCATCATTAACTGCCTGCTGATCAACAACCGGCCAGACATCGTCAAGTTTGTGATGGTCGATCCCAAGCGCGTGGAACTCACCGGCTACAACGGCATCCCGCATCTGGTCGCCCCCGTCGTGGTCGATCTGGAGCGCACGGTCGGCGTGCTCAAGTGGGTCACACGCGAAATGGACGAGCGCTACAAGCAGTTCAGCAACGCCAGCGCCCGCAATATCGAGGACTTTAACAAACATCTGCCGCAGGACCGCGAACCGATGCCTTATATCGTCGTCATCATCGACGAGCTGGCCGACCTGATGATGCTGGCCCCGGACGAAACCGAGCGAGTCATCACCCGTATCGCGGCGCTGGCTCGTGCCACTGGCATCCATCTGGTGATCGCTACGCAGCGGCCTTCGGTCGATGTCGTGACCGGCCTGATTAAAGCCAACTTCCCGGCGCGTGTCGCCTTTGCCGTGGCCGGTGGTGTAGACAGCCGTGTCATCCTCGATCAGCCCGGCGCGGAACGCCTGCTGGGGCGCGGCGATATGCTCTACCTGAGCGGCAATTCACCCGCGCCGCTGCGCTTGCAGGGCGTGTGGGTATCCGAGCCGGAAATCGCCAACATCACCCGCTACTGGACGCGCCAGAACGCCGCCCAGCCCGAGCCGCACATCATCAAGTCGCTGGCGGTCGATGATGAACCCGAAGAAGCGCGCACGGTCCAGCCAGTGATGGGCAATCGCTTTGCGGAACAGGCTGCCTTCTGGGACGTCGATGACGATGAAGATGACGGCATCGAACTGCACGAACGGGTGACAGATGACCGTGACGAATTATATGATCAGGCTGTGGAGATGGTCCGGCGCTTGAATAAAGCCTCGGTGTCCCTGCTCCAGCGCCGCCTGCGCATCGGCTATACACGCGCCGCCCGGCTGATCGACATGATGGAAGCCGAGGGCATCGTCGGCCCGGCGCAGGAAGGCAGCAAACCGCGCGAGGTCCTGCCGCCCGCATAGTCGCCGCTTTGAGACTGTTCAACCCGAGGAGCTGCTCTGGCGGCTCCTTTTGATTCGGAGCGTTCGGCTGGGCGGGATTAGGCGCGTTCGAACAGCAGTACCTGCCAGAAAAAGTCGGTATGCCGGAACACCTGTCGGAAGCCCTGCGTATTCAGGATGGCGTCAACCTGCTCAGGGGCATGGACAAAGAAGCGGTAAGAACTGCGCCTCAGCCGATGATAGCTGTTAAAGATGGGGCGGAACAGGCGCACCCACCAGATGCTGCGCGGGTAAATCAGACCGTAGAAACGGCGGGCATGCGCTGCGCTCAGGCTGACCAGCGCCTGGGCATCGGGATAGCAGCAGATCACCCGGTCGAGCGTCACGATGTCGGCAGAATCGAGCTGCGACGCAAGCGCCACAAAATCCCCGCGATGATAGGTCACCCGGTCGCCATAGCCTAACCGTTCGGCTTCGCCGCGCGCGACCTGGATATAGGCGGGAGATGCATCGACATCGGTCGCTCGCTCGGCCCCAGCCTTCAGCAGTTCGTGCTGCAT
>JAIOHO010000353.1 GCA_019912905.1 Anaerolineae bacterium | reverse complement strand
TCCGTTCGCTAACCACTGGCGAAAAATGCTGCAATACGATCATAATCTCTGTGGGCAACGTAAGCATATGATTCTCCTTGAACAAGAAATCAGCTTACATTGCCCGCCCTTTTTCGTCCACCAAATGGATAAAGTCGAGTTTTAGGGAGACGGACCCGCGCTTCATGATGGCTGAACTCGATACCTACTGGGTGCAGCACGGCGGCGGAGATCCGGCCTTCTGGATTCGGCGGATGACGAACCGGATGCCGGTGGTTCACCTCAAGGATATGACGATCCAGGATCACAATATCCAGGTGATGGCTGAAGTGGGCGAAGGCAATCTCAACTGGCCGGCTATTCTCGATGCGTGCCGCGAAGCTAATGTGGAGTGGTATGCTGTCGAGCAGGACATCTGCCAGCGCGACCCCTTCGAGAGTCTGGCGATCAGCTACCGCAATCTCAAAGCGATGGGCCTTCAGTAGCCGCACACTGGACTCGGTTTGACGCCGGGAATGTCTGATCGCCAACAGGCTTCAGCCTGCGCCATTGGCGGACATTCGGACAAGGGCACCTCACCAATACGGAGATCTGGACCACCCTCACCTCGCGGATGATGTCGCCGATTTGGTGCTTGTTTATATTACGCCCAGGCGACATCCTGACGGAACTGACTGATTCATCACCGATAAAGACTGAATCTTCCTTTGTCTGCCGCAACTTGGGACACGTGCTTCAAACAGGAATTGTTTTCGACTTCCGGTTGCATATGCTCGTGAATGTCGTTATAATGAAAATAATCGAAACTAAACGAAATCTTATGATGAATCCATCGAGAGGTCTTTATTTAGAGGAGAGGCGACAGCAAGTCCTGCGAAGACTTAAGGAAGCAGGGCGCGTGTCGGTGGTCGAACTCAGCCAGGAATTTGGGGTATCCGAAGTTACCGTCCGCAACGATTTGCAGGCGCTTGCCGACCACAAATTGATCATTCGGACCCATGGCGGCGCAATCCTCGCCCGCACAGGTCTCGCCGAATTAGCCCTCGCAAACCGACGCCAGCAGCAGGTTGAAGAAAAGAATCGCATTGGTGAAGCCTGCGTGAATCTGGTTGCCAATGGTGATGCCATTATCCTCGACAGCAGCAGTACTGCCCTGGCAATCGCCCACCAGCTCAAGAATCACCGCCACCTGACCATCGTCAGTAACAGTGTGGCCGTCGCGCAGGAAATGCGTGATGCGCCTGGTGTCAATGTCGTCCTGACAGGAGGACGAATGCGCCCTGAGACGGCCTCCCTGGTAGGGAGCACTGAATTCGCTATGCTGCGCAACTTTAATATTCAAAAAGGTTTTTTCGGCGCGCATGGCATCACGATTGAGGATGGCCTGACCGACGTGAATACGGATGAGGCGGAGGTCAAGGGCTGGCTGGCTTCCATGTGCCGCCAAATTGTCGCCGTACTGGATTCGACGAAGTGGGGTCAGGTCGGCGTCGTATCGTTTGTAGCCACCTCTCAATTGAGTACGGTGATTAGCGATTTTCGTGCGCCCGTTGACCTGGTCGCCCAACTCCGTGCCCTGGAGACGGAAGTTATTCTTGTGTAGTGTGTAAAAGGAACGCTTCATGGCAACCGCAGTGGTTATGCCCCAACTCGGAAACAGCGTAGAAACCTCGATCATTTCGAGCTGGAAAAAGAAAAAAGGCGACAAAATCGCCGCTGGAGAGGTCCTGTGCGATGTCGAAACGGATAAAGCCACGATCGATGTTGAAAGTCCGTTTTCCGGCGTCCTGCTGGAATTATTCTTTAAAGAGGGTGACGAAGTCCCGGTGATGACCAACATTGCCGCGATTGGGGAGCCTGGCGAGAATGCCGAGGACTTAAGGCCGACATCCGCCGCGCCTTCAGAAGCCGCTGTTGAAGCGGTTGCGGATGTGGAACCTGAGGCGGCCAGTAGTCAGCAGCGTGCCACCATGGGTCAACTCCCAGTTCACCACTCTGGGGATGGAAAAATCGGCATTTCGCCACGCGCTCGCCATCTGGCACTGGACAAAGGGCTGGACGTGCTGGGTCTCATGGGTACGGGGCCGAACGGACGCATCATCGAGCGCGATATACGGGCTGCGCTGAGCACCATGCCTAAGATGACTCCACTCGCCAAGTCGATGGTAACCAGTGGTGACTTTGTGGTAGCGCCCGGCGTTCATCCGGCGCGCATTACGTCAAGAGACCTGGTTGTTTCGGCTTCATCGCCTCAGGCTGCGGCCTCTGGTGTGGAGGCTCCGCCGCTATCGGGTGAGGGGGAAATCCTTCAGGTCATCCCGCTCAAAGGTGTGCGCAAGCTCATCGCGACGCGGATGATGAACTCGCTGCAAACGACGGCACAGCTCACGATGAATGCCTCCGCTGACGCCCGGGCTTTGCTGGACTATCGCAAGCGACTCAAGGGCAGTTCGGAGGCTCTGGGGTTGCAGGGCATTACGATCAATGATCTGGTGCTGTATGCCGTCTCGCGAACACTGCTGCGATTTCCTGATTTGAACAGCCTGTTTGTGGGTGAAAGTATTACCCAGTACAGGCGTGTGCATCTGGGGTTTGCCGTGGATACGCCGCGCGGTCTGATCGTACCGGTGATTCGTAACGCCAGCAGCTTAAGTCTGCAAGCGCTTGCCCAAGAGTCGAAACGTCTTTCGATAGCCTGCCAGAACGGAACAGTATCGCCAGATGACCTGAATGGTGCCACCTTCAGTGTGACCAACCTGGGCAGCCTGGGAATCGAGACATTTACCCCGGTCCTCAATCCACCGCAGGTTGCGATCCTGGGGGTTGGAAACGTCAACCTGAAACCCGTCGAGGAAAGCGGCGAAATCGTCTTTATTCCGCATATCGGCCTCTCCCTGACCATTAATCATCAGGTTGTGGACGGCGCACCCGGCGCGCGTTTCTTGCAGGCTTTTACCAGGAATCTCGCCGAACTAGATCTTCTACTGGCGCTCTAGCAATCAGACCCTTTTGGGATGAAATACGCAGGAAATAAAGAGAAACCATGACTAAGACTATCACAATTGATCCATCAGAAGTACGTGCGCAAGCCACGCTTCAGGGACCGGAGATTCCGATCAACGCATATGCGCCTTCTCCGATAGAGGAGGCCAAGAAGTATGGGACCGCTAACCTGGTTCGTATCTACCGCGACATGCTCTATATTCGCGAATTCGAGACGATGCTTGACAGGATCAAGAAGGAAGGCACTTACGAGGGCTTCGAGTATAACCACAAAGGCCCGGCTCACCTTTCAATTGGTCAGGAAGCCTCGGCAGTCGGTGAGTGTTACTATCTGACACCGGAAGACTTTATCTTCGGCTCTCACCGCAGCCACGGGGAAATCATTGCCAAGGGATTGTCTGCGATCCACCAGCTTAACGACAACGCGCTGACCGCGATCATGGAAAGCTACATGGATGGCGCGGCGCTGCGTGTAGTCAGCAAACACAGCAAGAACAGCAGCAGCTTGGATGTGAAGGATCTGGCGATTCAGTATCTGCTCTACGGGACACTGGCGGAAATCTTTGGCCGCGAATATGGCTTTAACAAAGGTATGGGCGGCTCGATGCATGCCTTCTTCCCACCCTTTGGCATTATGCCCAACAACGCCATCGTGGGCGGCTCTGCCGACATCGCAGTCGGGTCGGCACTCTACAAACGGGTCAATCGGAAGCCGGGCATTGTCATCGCCAATATCGGCGATGCATCGCTTGGCTGCGGCCCTGTCTGGGAAGCCATGATGTTCGCGGCGATGGATCAGTATCATACCCTGTGGCCTTCTGAACTGGGCGGTGCGCCACCGATTCTGTTCAATTTTATGAACAACTTCTACGGGATGGGCGGTCAACCCAAGGGCGAGACGATGGGCTTTGATGTATTGGCCCGCATTGGTCTTGGGGTTAATCCGCAGGCCATGCATGCCGAACGGGTGGATGGCTACAATCCGCTTGCGATTGCTGATGCGATCGCGCGTAAGAAAGACATTTTGCTGAAGGGGGAAGGCCCCGTCCTGCTGGACACCATCACCTATCGGTTCTCCGGCCATTCGCCGTCTGATGCGTCCTCATACCGCGACAAATCGGAAGTGGATTTGTGGCGGGAGCAGGATTCGCTGATCAGCTATGGAGACTATCTCGTCCAGAACGGGCATGCCAACGCAACCGACCTGGAAGCGTTACAAGGCAGCATCGTGGAACAGTTGGTGTACGTGCTGAAAGCAGCGGCGTCTCTCGACATCTCGCCGCGCGTCAGCATCACTTCGGACGCGATCGGCGACATGATGTTTTCCAACCAGCCTGCTGACCGCATGGCCGAGGGAACGCCTGAAGTGCTCATCCCCATAGAAGAAAGTCGGCTGAAGACCACCCACGAAAAGTTTCGTTTCGGGCTGGATGAGCAGGGTCAGCCACGGCCAAAACTCAGATGTGTGACCTTCGCAGAGGCGATCTTTGAGGCGATGATCCATCGCTTCTACGAGGACCCGACGATGGTGGCCTATGGCGAAGAAAACCGGGACTGGGGTGGGGCTTTTGGCGCTTATCGAGGGTTGACCGAATGCCTGCCATACAATCGCCTGTTCAACAGCCCGATCTCCGAGGCAGCCATTGTGGGCACGGCAGTCGGCTATGCGCTCAGCGGCGGGCGAGTCGTACCGGAACTGATGTACTGCGATTTCATGGGCCGTGCCGGTGACGAAATCTTCAACCAGATGGCAAAGTGGCAGTCTATGTCCGCCAATGTGTTGAAGATGCCGATGGTCCTGCGGGTCTCGGTTGGCTCGAAGTATGGCGCGCAGCACTCGCAGGACTGGAGTTCAGTCGTGGCCCATATTCCGGGTCTCCAGGTCATGTTCCCGGCCACACCTTACGATGCCAAAGGCATGCTCAACCTGGCCCTGCGCGGAACCGACCCGGTCGTGTTCTTCGAGAGCCAGCGGCTTTACACAGAACCGGAAACGCTGGTTCCTGGCGGCGTGCCGGTGGATTACTACGAAGTCGAACTGGGCGAACCTGTCGTCCGGCGCGAAGGAAGTGATCTGACGATCATCAGCGTCGGCGCGACGCTTTATCGGGCGCTGGATGCGGCGAAGGAACTGGAGCAGAATTATAACCTGTCGGTCGAGGTGGTTGACGCCCGCTTCATCAATCCGCTGAACTACGAAAAGATCGTCGCCTCGGTGAAGAAAACCGGCAAAGTTGTCCTGACCTCGGATGCCTGTGAGCGCGGATCGTTCCTGCACACGATGGCGTCCAACATCAGCCAGCTTGCGTTCGATTACCTGGATGGCCCGGTGGCTGTGGTCGGCGCTCGGAACTGGATTACGCCGCCGGCTGAACTGGAAGATGCTTTCTTCCCACAAAAAGAATGGATCATCGACACCATTCACGAGCGCGTTCTGCCGCTGCCCAATCATCAGAGCAGTACGATTCAGACCTCCGATGCAATCCTGCGGCGCAACCGCCTGGGCATCTGACAGGACCTCTGGCTTGTGCCTTGCCCACTGCGGCGAGGCACAGGCATTTATGGGTGAAATTACATGCAATGTCGTTCATATGTAGGAAAACACTAATGCCTCAAGATTCAGCCCTGACCCAGCTCATCAGCCTGTCACACAACCTGGGCAATCCAGCGCTCGACTACGTGATTCTGGCCGAAGGGAACACTTCCACACGTGTGGATGCGGAGTCTTTCCTGGTTAAGGCCAGCGGGACCGAGCTGCGCACCATCGAAGCAAGCGGTTTTGTACATCTGCGTTTTGACAAAGTTTTGAGCCTGCTCGAAGACGAGAGCCTGGGCGACAGTGGGGTCAAGGCGGGTATGGAAGCCGCCAAAGTCGATCCGTCGGTCGCTGCGCGGCCTTCTGTGGAAGCTGTGCTGCATGCGCTGGCACTCCAACTGGACGGGGTCCATTTTGTCGGACATACTCATCCCACCGCGATCAATGCGCTGACCTGTTCGGTGGGGTTCGAGGCGGCCATCAGCGGGCGGCTCTTCCCTGACGAGATCGTGATTGGTGGCATCGCGCCTGTGGTGGTTCCCTACACCGATCCCGGACTGCCGCTGGCACGAAAGGTTCGGGAGCGGATTAACCAGTATCTGGACGATTACGGCGAGGTGCCCAAAGTCATCCTGATGCAAAATCATGGTTTTATTGCGCTTGGCAAGACTGCGCAGCAGGTCGAGAATATCACGGCGATGGCTGTCAAGACCGCTCGTGTCTTGCTTGGGACGTATGCGATGGGTGGGCCGCACTTCCTGACGGATCAACAGGTCGAGCGCATTCATACACGCCCGGACGAACTCTATCGCCGCAAACAGCTTGGCGAGTGAACACCCGTATTCTGGCTCGTCAAACGGAAAGCAGGGGAAATGACCACACCGATTCAGTCCCACGTGACCAGCCTGGAAGCGGATCTCAACCATTTTGATCCTGCCGTTCGCGCGAGTGCCCTGAAGGAACTCGCGGACCTGGCCGGGCGGGGTGAGATTAAGCTGGAGCCTGAACGCGACGTGGCGAACATGCACTGCCACACGTTTTTTTCATTTAACGCCTACGGGCACTCGCCGAGTTCGCTGGCGTGGCTGGCGAAACGGCGCGGCTTTAAGGTGGTCGGTAC
>JAIOHO010000352.1 GCA_019912905.1 Anaerolineae bacterium | reverse complement strand
GTCGAGCGCCAGCAGCGGGTCGAGCGAGCCGCTGGTGTCACGCGCGGTCAGGGTCACCACCTGCCCGGCCTTCAGGTCGAGCCAGCAGGAAAACACCCGATTCGCCCGCAGATTAACCGGCTGCGACGGCAGCGCACACGGCCCGATCTGCGGCCTGGATTCCAGCCGAACCTCGACGTCGCCGCTCTGGGCACCGCTGAAGCTGTTCACGCGCAGGGTATACGTTCCGGCTTCGTCCAGTGACAGGTCCACCAGCGCCGCATCCTGTAGAGCCAGATCGACCTGTTCTGTAAGATGATCATCGTTAAAGGCCAGGTGCGTCGCATCGCGCAGCAGTTCCAGGGTAACGTCGATCGGTTCCCCGGCGCGGCTGCGGGCGGTAATGGTGACGATCTCATCCCCTGCCGCCAGATAGTGCACATCCACCGGCCCGGCGTTGGCGGTCAGCGTGACCGTAACCGGCGTACCCGGCAGAATGGTCACGGGCTGGAGCAGCCCCAGCAGCAGCACCCACCACATCGGCAGCAGCCTCCTGAAATAAAAAGACGGCGACCATTATAGCCGCCGTCTCTCTTGATGACATGCTGGAAAGTTACGAGCCTGAAGTGCCGCTGGGCATCATCATCGCATCTTCGGGAGCGGTCACGCTGACTTCAGGATTGTACTGGATGCTGTTCACATCGAGCTTGAAGCTGACATCCACCGGCTGTGCGTCGGTGTCGCTGGCCCCCATCATCGCCGGGTTGATGCTCATGGCGAAGTTCAGGACGCCCTGCGACACGCGATTGTCTTCCAGACCCATGAACTGATCGAACGTCAGCGACATATTCTGGAACATCATCGCCAGCATCGGGGCCATGCTCGCCACCGAGTCGTCGCCGCTCATGCTGCCGGCGGTGGTCATCAGTTGGGTAAAGGCATCCGACGACAGGAAACCGGAGACATCGACGTTGACCTGGAAATGGGCCTGGCCGCTCATGTCATCCAGGCGGGCGATGCCGATGTAGTCGCTCGGATTGACCTCTGACAGAGCGCTCATGACCTCGCCAATCGCTGCGGCGGCTTCGGGATCACTGGTCATGTCGCCGGAGGCCAGTTCTGAAGGATTCAGCGGAATGGGTGAGAGGCTGGACAGGCCGGACATCATCTCGTCCAGCGGCTGGCCCACCCAACCGCTGCCATCGCCGAGGTTGAAATACAGGATGCCATCGACCACGCGAAGCTCGACGTTCACCGGGCTGCTGCCATCGGGCGTATCGGCATTGCCGGTCAGCGTAATATCGGCCACCGGCATCCCGGCGCTGTCTGTACCGACGGCACCAGTCCCGGTCAGGGCAATCGCCACTGCACCGTCAGGCGCACCGGTCACATTCAGATCCACGGAAAAATTGAACGCCAGAGAATCGGCATCCATATTCGGAGAAGAAAAAAGTGCAAAGTCCTCAGCGCTCAGGCCAAACGTCTCCTGAGCCAGGGCGGAGGGGACGAGCGCCAGCAGTACTGCCAGCAGGGTCAGGAAGAGCGTGAGACGAACTCTACGAGACATAGTTGCTCCTTGTTGAAATAATTGCTTGAAAAATCCATCAAGCAAGACGAATTTCAGTGTAGGGTGAAAGCGTTTTTGTGTCAACTTAAGTACATTTAGGAATCAAGTCAGTCTTACAGGTCCGGGATTTCGCCAAATGAGGCGTCATGAGGCAAGATCGGGAAAAGCCTTCGAGGGAGGTTACTCATTTGGCAAAATACGGTCTTGAAACGGCGCGCTGTAGGCTGCGTCCGCCGAGGCCGGATGACCTGGATGAGTGGGCATCCAAGCTCTTTGCCGATCCTGATGTCATGCGCTACATGCCCAAACGGGTGATGACCCCGCGTGAAAATGCCGAGCGCGCCCTGCGCAGCTCGGACCAGTCGTGGTCAACCCGAAATCATGGGGGATGGGCCATCCTCGACCAATCCGACGGGCAGATCATCGGACGATGCGGGCTGGAGTATCTCGAAGCGACCGATGAAGTCGAGCTTGGCTACGGCCTGGCCCGAGCGGTTTGGGGCAAAGGGATCGCCACCGAAGTGGTTCGGGCCTGTGTGCGTTTTGGCTTCGAATCGGCCAGCCTCAAAACGATCGTCGCCGTGGTGGTGCCGGAAAACATCGCTTCATGGCGTGTCCTGGAGCATGTCGGCTTCGTGTTTGAAAAGACCGCCGTCTACTACGATCTGGACGTGATCTATTATTCGATCATAGCCGAGCAGTTTCAGTACGGAGATTCGTTTTATCGTGCGCGATTACTGGATGAATGACCACGGAACACCCATCCGGGCCTCCCCGACGCATACGGGGTCGTCGATTTCCCTACGCTGCCTCGCTGCCTTTGCGCATCCTCCACTTTGCTGATATGCTTCAATGCGGATACTGGGAAAATGATGATCACGTCCGATGCGTAATTCTCTCTGGCTTCTCATCGGCCTGCTGGCCGCCTGTTCCGGCGCTGGCGCGGAGGTCAATTCGATCCCTGCGACGGCAACCCTGGCTCCCATCGTCAGCATGACTCCGCGTTTTACGGCGACTCCGCTGTCCACCCGCACGCCGCTGCCGACGTTTACCTTCACGCCATCACAGTCGCCGATTCCGCCCACGCCATCTGATACGCCAACACCGACCGAGATTCCGCCGATTATCGGCATCATCGCGTCGATCAATACCGTCAACGTGCGCGAAGGGCCGGGCACCGGCTTTTCGGCGTTCGAGGCGCTGCGCCCAGGCACCCGGGTCGAGGTGTTAGGCCAGGACGTCGAAGGGGTCTGGCTGAATATCAGGCTCGAAGATGGGCGCGAAGGCTGGGTCGCGACCAGCCTCGTCCGCCTGCAAGATACCCCCACGCCGCTGCCGACTCTGACCCCC
>JAIOHO010000351.1 GCA_019912905.1 Anaerolineae bacterium | reverse complement strand
TCCAGGGAGCCAACATCTCCGGTTTGAAGGGATGACGGCGAGTGATTCGGGAGAGTGCGACATGACCGTTCTGGATAACATTCCTACCCGCCTGACCAACACCGAGCGCGATCAGCTTCATGCGCAGTTGGAGCGGGACGGCTTCGTGGTACTCCCGCGCAAACTGCCGTCGGACCTGATGGCGGCAGTCCTCGACGCAATCGACCGGATCTCGGCAGCAGAACGCCAGAAGGATCGCCGCGTACAGAGCGTCAAAGTCGCCAACTGCGTCGATCTGGACCGGGCTTTTCGCAGGCTGATGCTGTACGAACCGGCGCTGCAACTGGCGTATGACGCCTTCGGCCCGATGTTCCACCTGAACCAATCGAACTTTATCAGCCGGGTCAAAGAGGCCGATCAGGATGCGGCGCGGAAAGACTTTGCGGCCAGCATCGACTGGCATGCGGACGGTCCCCGGCCTGGTTTATTCCCGCGTGTGGACGGGGTCATGGGCCTGCATTACCTCAAGTTTGGCTATTTCCTGACGGATCTCACCCATGTGGGAGGTGGCGCTTTGCAGGTGATCCGGGGAACCCACAGGCATGATGAACTGGATGGCAAAAAACGCGGCTTTATTGTAAATGACTATGCGAATGATCTTGTCGAATTTACGGTGGAAGCCGGATCGGTGGTCGCCTTCCATCAGGCGCTATGGCATGCGGCCATGCCCAACCAATCGGACGTCGAACGCAAGAATGTCTATATCAGCTACTGCCCGACCTGGATGCGCCCTCTCGACCGGGAGTTCCCCACCGAGGCAGACCTGGCCGGATTATCGCCTGAGGAACGCTGGCTGCTGGGGGAGCCGCGCCCGGCGCTGCGCTGGTGGCTCCCTCAGGGGGATGACGCCACCCGCATGAACCGGTTCGCGCCTGACCCGGCCTAGCGCTTATCTCCATTACACGCAGAAAGAAGCCTAGCATGGCAAACAGTCAATATCTGAACGCAAGCGGGATCTACCCTCATCTGGCGCTGTCGGCGGAGTTGGGTCCGCCGCGAACTGAGTGCGGTGTCGGCGCGCTGATGGCCTGGGCGGGCCGCCTGTGGGTCGTCACGTATGTGTCCCATAAAGCCGCCAGCGGCAGCGGGACCGGGCTGTACGAGATCGACGAAAACCTGAACATGACCAAGCGCCCGGAAAGCCAGGTGGGAACGTTCACCAACCGCCTGGTCCACTGGGAATCCAACCAACTGATCATCGGCCCACATGTGATCGACGCCAGCCGCAACGTGCGCACGATTCACAGCCTGCTGGATGTGCGCATCTGCTCGACCATTCGCCACCTGACCGACCCGGCTAACAAAGTCTACATGCTGGGGATGGAAGGCGAATTCTACGAGATGGACGTGCATACGCTGGAAACCACTTTCCTCTACGATCTGGTGGAAGTCCTCGGCGTGCCCGACCATGAGTATGCCCACTTCAAGGCCGGTTACAGCAATTACGGGCGGGTCGTCGTCGGCAACAACAGCTATGACATGCGCGATTTTTCCGGTGAAGAAGCGGCGGGGCGTCTGGCGGAATGGGACGGCCAGACCTGGAAAATTCTGGAGCGGAACCCGTTTATCGAGGTCAACGGGCGCGGCAATTTCGCCGGGACGATCTTCGCCACCGGCTGGGATAAGCGCTCTGCCCTGCTCAAAGTGTACACCGACCCTGATAAGCAGTGGCGCACTTACCGCCTGCCCAAAGCCAGCCACACCTTCGACCACATGTGGCAGACCGAATGGCCGCGCATCCGCGAGGTGGAGCATGAGCGCTTCCTGATGGACTGTCACGGCATGTTTTATGAGCTGTCCACCTGGGCCTATGGCAATCATGTCTGGGGCATCCGCCCGATTTCGACGCACCTGTGGGTCATGGGCGATTTCTGCACCTATCGGGGGATGCTGGTGCTCGGCCCGGATAACGCCAGCCCGCATGGGAACGCCAATCATCTGGCAGGCGAACCGCAGTCGGGCCTGTGGTTTGGCAAGACCGATGACCTGTGGAACTTTGGCAAGCCGCAGGGCTGGGGCGGCGTCTGGTGGGAAGATGCCGTCAGCGCCGGGGAACCCTCCGACCCGTTCCTGATGACTGGCTTCGATAAAAAGGTCGCGCACCTGGCGCATGAGGCGGCCCAGGCCGTCACCTTCAAGATCGAGGTCGATTTTCTGGGCACGGGCGCATGGAAAACCTATGACTCGATCACCGTCCCGGCGCAGGGCTACGTCCATCACGAATTCCCGGCGGGGTTCAGCGCGCATTGGGTGCGGTTTACCTGCGATACCCCCTGCACCGCCACCGCCTATCTGACCTATACCTGAGGACCTCCGATGACCTATCAGGCAGATTTTCATACGGCTGAATATGGCGTAGTAGTCTGCGGCGGCGGGCTGGCCGGATTTTCGGCGGCGGTGGCCGCAGCGCGACATGGAATCAAGACCTGTTTGGTCCAGGACCGGCCCGTATTGGGGGGCAACAGCTCATCCGAGATTCGGGTCACCGTGCACGGCGCGGCTCAGTATCATGCCTATGCCCGCGAAACCGGCATCGTCTCGGAGATGATCATCGAGGAGCGCAGCCAGAATCACGAACGTATCTTTGAGAACGGCTGGACCAACAGTGTCTGGGATCTGGTGCTGTACGATACCGGCATGACGACCCCCAACCTGACGCTGCACCTGAATACCTCCATCGTGGAGGTTCGGACGACCAGACGCAGAATCGATGCGGTGATCGGGCGGGTCGCCAATGCCGAACGCGAGTATGAATTTCGGGCACCCGTGTTCATCGACTGTACCGGTGACGGCGTGGTGGCCGCGATGTCCGGCTGCGAATGGCGTCAGGGCAGCGAGGCGCGAGCAGAATTTGGCGAACCCCATGCCCCGGTCGAGGCCAGTGACGATGTCATGGGCAGTTCGATTCATTTCAAGGCCAGGGACATGGGCCGACCGGTGCCATTCAGACTGCCCACCTGGGCCATCGACTATACCGATGAAAACTTTTTCTATGGACAGGGCCGCGTGCCTTACCACAGTTGGGGCGAGCCTCTGGGCGGCTACTGGTGGCTGGAAATCGGCGTGCCCTGGCACACGATTCATGAGAACGAAGACATTCGTCATGAACTGACCCGTCACGCGCTGGGGGTGTGGAACTGGATCAAAAATAAAGACCCGCGCACCCGAAAGCAGGCGGAGAACTACGCCCTGGACTGGATCGGTCAGGTGCCGGGCAAGCGAGAAAGCCGCCGCATCATGGGGCAGTACCTCATGACGGAACACGATGTCCTGAATAAGACCGTGTTTCGGGATGAAGTAGCCTTCGGCGGCTGGTATGTCGATCTGCACACACCGGGAGGGCTGCTGGCCGAGTCCAGCGAACCCGTCAATGCGTCCGGCGATACGCAGGCCAGCGAAGCGGCGGTCAAAAGCTACTGCGGACCCTATGGTATCCCGATGGGGGCGATGATTTCCAAAGACATCGACAACCTGATGATGGCCGGGCGCAATATCAGCGTGACTCATGCAGCCCTGGGCACCGTTCGAGTGATGGGGACGACCGCCCTGATGGGCCAGGCGGTCGGCACTGCCGCAGCGTTGGCGGTACGCCGCCACAAGACGCCCCTGGAAATCTGCCAGACGGCCCCGCATGTCGTCCAGCAGATGCTGCTGCGCGACGGCTGTTTCCTGCCGAATGCGATCAACGAAGACGCTGATGATCTCGCTCGCAAGGCTGCTGTATCGGCCAGCAGCGAACTGCGGCTGACCGGTGCCGGGCCTCAATCGACGGGGTGGTATTATGACCTGCTGCGTGCCTGGGGCGAAGAAGTGGGCAGCGCGCAGCAGCCCGCGCTGCTGACCCGCCGCATCGGGCAGTGGATCGCCATCGGAACAGACCGGTTGGATCGGATCTCGGTCTGCCTGACCAACACCTCGACTGAGGTGCAGACGCTTCGCGCGCGGCTGGTCGCAGCCAACGACATCTGGCATTACAACGATGAAGACGGGGACACTGTCCTGGCGGAGGCGACCTTGAGCATTCTGCCGGGCGGTCCGCGCTGGGTCGAATGGGAGGTCGCGCTCGATGGGCTGGAATCCGGCGGTTATGTGCGGCTCGATCTGCTGGCGAATCCGAGTGTGTTGTGGCATGTCGCCGGAACCCTGATTCCCGGTCACGTGGCCGCTTTTGAAATCGGTCCCGGGAAGATGCGCCGTTTGCGAAACGGCTGTACGATGAGTTTTCATGTCGAGCCGCCGCAGCCGGTCTTTGGGCCTGAGAATGTCCTGACTGGTGTAACACGCCCCTACCGGCGGACCAATCTCTGGCTGTCTGATCCAGCGGACCCGCTTCCGCAGTGGCTCCAGTTGGATTGGGCAGAACCCCAGACCATCGGGCAGGTGCAGCTGACATTTCCGGGCCATCTTGTCCGGGAGTATCATGCCTACCCCCCCTTGTTCCGCGATCCGCAGTGCGCGCAGGATTATGTGATTGAAGCCTTCGTGGATGGGGCCTGGCAAGAAATCGTCACCGAACAAGGAAATTACCAGCGCCAGCGGCGTCATTCTCTGGCTTATCCAGTGCGCGCGAAATCGCTCCGGGTGACGATCCAGTCCACCAATGGCGATCCATCCGCAGGACTCTATGAAATACGATGTTACAGGGAAGGATAAATTGCGATGACGCAGACTCAAAAGTCGATGCATGTCGATCCGTTTGCCCCGGAAGGGCGCGAACTGAAGAAAGAAAACCTCAGCGCCGATCTGGTGATTGTTGGCGGCGGCCTGGCCGGAACTTCGGCGGCAGTCACGGCGGCGCGGGCCGGAATCAAAGTCGTTCTGGTGCAGGATCGCCCGGTGCTGGGCGGCAATGGCAGCAGCGAGGTCCGGCTGTGGGCGCTCGGCGCGACCTCGCACATGCACAACAACAACCGCTGGGCACGCGAAGGCGGCTTTATTGACGAAGCGCTGGTCGAGAATTTGTACCGCAACCCCGAAGGTAACGCCCTCATTTTCGACACGGTGCTGCTGGAGAAAGTCCTGGCCGAACCCAACCTCACCCTGCTGCTGAACACCGCCGCTTACAGCGTGAGCAAATCCGATGCGGAGACGATCGACAGCGTCATGGCCTTTTGCAGCCAGAATTCGACGCTGTACGAACTCAAAGCGCCGCTGTTCTGTGATGCCTCCGGTGACGGCATTATCGCGTTTCAGGCTGGGGCTGCCTTCCGCATGGGCGCGGAATCGACCGAGGAATTCGGCGAAAAATTCGCGCCGAGCGACGACTACGGCTACCTGCTGGGCCACTCCATCTACTTCTACAGCAAGGATGTCGGCAAGCCGGTGAAATTTGTGCCCCCGGCTTACGCGCTGGACGACATCACCCAGATTCCCCGTTTCCGCAGCTTCAACTCGAAGGATTACGGCTGCCGCCTGTGGTGGATCGAATACGGCGGACGGCTGGACACAGTCCACGATACCGAAAAAATCAAATGGGAATTGTGGCGGGTGGTCTACGGGGTGTGGAACCACATCAAGAATTCGGGCGAATTCCCGGATGCCGCCAACCTGACTCTGGAATGGGTCGGCTATATCCCCGGCAAACGCGAGAGCCGCCGCTTTGAAGGCGACACCATGATGATCCAGCAGGACATCGTCGAGCAGCGCGAACACGAGGACGCCGTAGCGTTTGGCGGCTGGTCCATCGACCTGCACCCGGCAGATGGCGTCTTCAGCGAGCGCCCCGGCTGCGACCAGTGGCACGCCAAAGGGGTGTATCAGATCCCCTATCGCACCCTGTACAGCCGCAACATCAAAAACCTGTTCCTGGCCGGACGCATCATGAGTGTGTCGCACGTGGCCTTCGGCTCGACCCGTGTCATGCTGACCCTGGCGAACAGTGCCCAGGCGGTTGGGATGGCAGCGGCCCACTGTATTCAACAGAACCTGCTGCCGCGCGACATCAGCAAAGGGGGCCATATCCGCAGGCTCCAGCGCGACCTGATGCGTGTGGGGCAGCATATCCCCAATGTCGCCCTCGACGATGCGGATGACCTCACGCAAAAAGCGAAGCTCACCGCCTCCAGCAAACTCTGCCTGGAGCAACTGCCGGATAACGGCCCTGCCCTGCGGCTGGAACGCGGCTATGCGCAGATGCTGCCGGTTCAGGCCGGGAAGATGCCTGCCTTCTCGTTCGTCGTTGATGCCGAGGAAGCCACGCAGCTTCAGGTCGAACTGCGCGCCAGCGAACGCATCGGCAACTTCACACCCGAAGTGATACTCGGACAAACCCACATCGACCTGAACGCAGGCGCAGATCAGCGCGTCACCGCAGCCTTCGACGCGGCACTCGATGAAGCGCAGTATGTCTTTGTCTGTCTGCTTCCCAACGAACAGGTTCACGTCCACCTGAGCAGCCAGCGGGTGACGGGCCTGCTCGCGGTCCAGCAGCATCGCCTGCAAGAGCCGCCAGCGGACATCGGCGTCGAGACGTTCGAGTTCTGGACGCCGCCGCGCCGCCCCAACGGGCAGAATATCGCTTTTCAACTGAGCGCGCCGCTGGACAGCTTCGCGCCGGAGAATCTCGGCAGCGGATTTGCCCGCCCGACGACTGGCACCAATGCCTGGGTTGCAGCCTTTGACGATGCCGCGCCAACCCTGACGATCCAATGGGCAGAACCAAAGTCAATTCGGAAGGTGGTGCTGGCGTTCGATACCGATGCCGATCATGCCATGGAAACCGTGCTGCTGGGGCATCCAGAGAACACGATGCCGTTCTGCGTGCAGCACTACCGCCTCCTCGACGGCTCGGGTCGGGTGCTGGCGGAATGCGCCGACAATCATCAGTCGCTCAACCGCATCTGCCTGGATGCGCCGGTTCAGACGGACCGCCTGGTCGTCGAGCTGCTTGCCAGTCATGGGAATGTGCCGGGGTCACTGTTCGCCGTTCGCTGCTACGCCTGATTGCCTCCCTGACGATCAGCCGGCTTATCCACTGTCCCAGGGCGGGTCCGTACTCGCCCTGGTTTCAAAATCCGCTGCGTGTACCGTTTCCATCCATCAATCGACGTTAAGCTTCCTCGAATCGGACGGACATTCATTCGTGAAGCGAGGGTTTGTGCGCTACACTGATGGATAGATGCGATCCTCTCAGTTGAGATAACAATTCGTTGGATTCGAACACTCACCCCCCGGAGACTACCCCATGACGCGATTGCTCTACGTCGGCAATCATGCGGGCTACTTTCTCAGCCATCGACTGCCGGTGATGCGGGCACTCCAGGCTCATGGCTATGAGGTCCATGTCGCGGTACCTCCGCACGCCGATGCGCTAGAGCAGATGATTACTGCGGACGCAATGACTGAAATCCAACAGCTTGGTTTCATCCTCCATCCGATTCCAATCGCCCGCGGCGGCCTTCAACCTATCCATGAACTGCGCTCGCTGTGGAGGCTGCACCGCTTATATCGGCAGCTTCAACCGGATCTGGTTTACCACGCCACCATTAAGCCAGTCCTATACGGTGGGGCAGCCGCACGGCTGGCCCGGGTACCTGCCGTCATCAACGCCATGACCGGCCTGGGATATGCCTTCAGCGGTAGCAGTATCAAGGCCCGGCTGATACGATCCGCATTTTCGACGTTTTACCAGATCGTGATGGGCCACCCCAATGCGATGGCCCTCTTTCAGAATCAGGACGATCAACGCACCCTGATCGACGCCGGTCTGGTGCGCGAGAATCGCACGGTCGTGATTCACGGCTCCGGGGTGGACATGAATCAGTATTGCCCTGCCCCACATCCGGCTGAGACTCCGGTGGTGATGCTGGCCTCGCGCATGCTGTGGGACAAAGGAATTGGCGAGTTCGTCGCCGCCGCAGGGTGTTGTCGCCAAAACGGTATTGGCGCACGCTTTGTGCTGGTGGGTGACACGGACCCGGACAATCCGGCTGCAATTCCACGTCCGCAGCTTCAGGCCTGGCATGATCGTGGTGAGATCGAGTGGTGGGGCTGGCAAAAGGATATGGCCGCGACATTGCAGCAGGCCGATGTGTTCTGCCTGCCATCCTTTTATCGAGAGGGAATTCCCAAAGCACTCATCGAGGCGGCTGCGACCGGTTTGCCGATCGTGACGACCGACGCACCCGGCTGCCGCGAAGTCGTCCGGCAGGGCGAAAACGGGCTGCTGATTCCGGTTCGAGATCGGGATGCACTGGCTGATGCGCTGACCCAATTGATTCAGGATGCGGACCAGCGGCAGCAGATGGGCAGGCGCAGCCGGGAAATCGCCATCGACACCTTTTCGGTCGAAACAGTTGCTTCGCAGACCATCGGATTGTGCGAAACCCTGTTGAACCGGAAATCATAGCCCTATGATGGAAACCGCCGCTCAGAACTCACGGGCTGCCCGGCCCCAGACCGTACTGGTCACCGGGGCAGATGGCTTTATAGGCCGCCATCTGGGTGCTGCCCTCGGAAAGACGGGGCATCGCGTCCGCGCAGCGACGCGCACCGGGCCTGTTTCCGCGGGGAAAATCGCGGTTGGTGACATCGGCCCGGAGACAGATTGGAGCGCCGCCCTGGATGGCGTAGAGGTGGTGGTTCATCTCGCCGCGCGCGCGCATATCCTCAAGGAAACTGCCCAGAACCCGCTCGCCGTGTTCCAGCAGGTCAACACCGCTGGGACGCTGTGCCTGGCCCGGATGTCAGCCGCCTGCGGGGTCCGCCGCTTCATCTTTGTCAGTTCCGTTGGCGTGAACGGCGACCAGACCCCGGCAGATCGGCCCTTTACCGAAGCCGATGCCCCCCACCCCGTCCGCGCCTATGCCACTGCCAAATGGGAAGCAGAGCAGGGATTGTGGCAGATTCAAAGTGAACACGGGCTGGAAATCGTCATCCTCCGCCCTCCGCTGGTCTACGGACCGGGCGTTAAAGGCAATTTTCTCCGCCTGCTGAATCTGACCCGGCGCGGCCTGCCCCTTCCCCTGGGGCACATCGACAACCGGCGCAGTCTGATCGCAGTCGATAATCTCGTCAGCCTGCTGTGCACCTGCCTCGATCATCCGGCTGCGGCCAACGCCTGTTTTCTCGTCAGCGACGGCCAGGATTTATCGACGACCGAGTTGATCGAACAACTGGCGGATCTGATGCAGCGGCGGGCATGGCTGTTTCCGGTCCCAGCCGGGATGCTGCGCACGATGGGGAAGCGGCTCGGCAGAGAACAAATCATCAATCAATTGTGGGGTTCGCTGGCGGTCGATTCGAGTCATGTGCGCCGGACATTGGGGTGGGAACCGCCCGTGACCGTTCAGGCGGCCCTCGAACGCACCGTGCAGTGGTATCTCAATCACCAAGGTAGATGACCACCATGCTGCTGGCAGCAGTCTTAATCAGTGCAGCCGGTCTGACCGGCATCATTCGCGCGGTGGCGCTCAAGCGCCAGCTTCTGGATATTCCCAATCATCGCAGCTCTCATCAGCGCCCGACCCCCAAGGGCGGCGGACTGGCCTTCGTCATCACATTTCTGATGGCGCTGACGGGGTTGGTCCTCACACACGCCATTCCACTTTCGATATATCTGGCGCTGATGGCGGGCGGCCTCATCACGGCAGTCGTCGGCTATGTCGATGACCTGCGGGAACTATCGCCCAAAATCCGCATTATTTCGCACGTTGGGGCAGCCGCAATCGGGTTGCTGTGCATCGGCGGTATGCCCCCGCTCAATCTGGGCTTTACGGTCTGGCACTGGGGCTGGATCGGCCACGCCGTCGGTGTGCTGGGGCTGGTATGGACGATCAACCTCTATAACTTCATGGATGGCATCGACGGCATTGCGGCCTCCGAAGCTGTGTTTGCCAGCGTCGCCGGTGGAGCCTTGCTGATCGCGGCGGGCACGGCAGACCTCGGAACGATCAGCCTTGTGCTGGCAGCGGCGTGTGCGGGTTTCCTGATATGGAACTGGCCGCCCGCAAAAATCTTCATGGGCGATACCGGCAGCGGCTTTCTCGGCTACATGCTGGGCCTGCTCGCCATTGCCGGGTCGGGCAGCAGCCGCATGACGTTATGGTTGTGGGGCCTGCTGCTGGGGGTGTTCATCGTCGATACGCTGGTGACGCTGGTCACCCGCGTGCGCGCAGGCCGCAAGTGGTCCCAGGCGCACCGGTCCCACGCCTACCAGCATCTGACCATCCGCTGGGGCAGCCATCTGAAGGTCACCCTGGCGGTCAACCTCATCAACGTGCTCTGGCTGCTGCCGCTGGCAGTGGCCGCCTGGCAGTGGCCGCCGGGGAGTCTTGTGCTGGCTGCCGCCGGATTGGTTCCCCTCCTGATCACGGCGGTCGTACTCAAGGCTGGGCAGGAATCGTTCAGTTCGACGATCTCCTCATCGGGCAGCTAAACACGCCATCCTCGACGCTGTCTCGCGGAGATTAACATTCGACCATGCATCTGCGTCGATCTGAATAACATCCCTGTTTCCGTGAAGCCAAATATTCGCTATACTTACACGGTGGCTTTCACGCCGAAGTATGGACCCCAGAACGGTTGTTTTAGCAGCCGTCCATCTCCAGGCTGAGGAAGCCTGATGAGTTTCATTGTTCCACAACGCGTTATGGTTCATTTAAGTAGATCAGATAGGGATAAACTATGCGTAAACATTTCGGCCTTCTTCTGTCTTTCTTAGTCATGTTCATCGCGACCGTATTCTCGACCGCGGCGAGTGCCCAGTCTGAGGGCAGCATTGCAGTGCTGCTGCCGGACAGTGCTTCCTCCGCCCGTTGGGAAGCCGACGACCGCCGCTTCCTGTCCGCCGCCTTTGACGCCGCCGGGGTCGATTACACTATCGTCAATGCCGAAGGTGACGCCTCCGCCCAGATCTCCCAGGCTGAACAAGCCATCACCAACGGCGCCAAGGTCCTGCTCATGGTCAACCTCGACAGCGGCTCCGGCGCGGCCATCATCGAAACCGCCCGCGCTGCCGGTGTCAAGGTCATCGACTACGACCGCCTCACCATCGAAGGCCCCGGTGCTGACTTCTACGTCAGCTTCGACAACGAATCCGTCGGTCGCCTCCAGGGTGAAGGCCTCATCGCCGCCGTCGATGCCGCCGCTCTGGAAAAACCCGTCCGCGTCGCCGTCCTCAACGGCTCGCCCACCGACAATAACGCCACCCTGTTCAAGAACGGCTACGATGGCGCGATCAATCCCCTCTTCGACAGCGGTGACTGGGTCAAAGTCGCCGATCAGTCTGTCCCCGACTGGGACAACCAGCAGGCGCTCGTCATCTTCGAGCAGATCCTCACTGCTGAAGGTGGTAACGTCGACGCCGCCATCGCCGCTAACGACGGCCTGGCCTCCTCCGTCATCGCCGCCCTCAGCAACCAGGGCCTGCCCTACATCCCCGTCACCGGCCAGGACGCCACCGTCGGCGGTATCCAGAATATCCTCGCCGGTCGCCAGAGCATGACCGTCTACAAAGCCATCAAAGCCGAAGCCGAAGCCGCCGCTGCCCTGGCCGTCGCCCTGCTCAAGGGTGAGGACACCAGCATGCTCGTCACCGGCTCCGTCAACAACGGCACCAATGACGTGCCCGCCGCCCTGCTCACCCCGGTCTCGGTCACCAAAGACAACATCGCCGAAACCGTCATCGCCGATGGCTTCCGCACCTGGGCCGAAATCTGCGTCGGTGAATTCGCCGAGTTCTGCCCCGCGGACGCCATGTAAGGCTTGGCCGCACGTTTTCTATCCCAATGCCGGGCCTCCGGCAGCGGACTCTGAATCACGGTGGGGATGCCCGAAAGCATCCCCACTCTCAAATTAAATCCTTTGCAGCTCGTAACGGGGTATCATCTTGTCGGAAAAAACGTTATCCGAACGTACCAGCAATAATGCCTACAACAGCCAGCCTCTGCTCGAAACGCGCGGAGTCTCGAAGCGTTTCGGCGCGGTGCAGGCGCTTATGCGAGTCGATTTTGAAGTCTATCCTGGGGAAGTCATCGCCCTGGTGGGCGACAATGGCGCAGGTAAAAGCACCCTCATCAAAGGTATTGCAGGCATCTATGGGTTTGATGAGGGCGAAGTCCTTTTTGAAGGGAAACGGGTTCACATCCACAGCCCGCGTGAAGCCTCGGCATTGGGCATCGAAGTCGTCTATCAGGACCTTGCCCTGGCCGATAATCTCGATGTCGTCTCCAACATGTTTCTGGGCAGGGAATGGACCGAAGACACGTCGATCGGCGCATCCCTGAACGCGCGACGGCGGGGTCTGGCCCGTATCTTTCGCAATCTCCTGCCGATGCGCGAAGTGAGCATGGAGAAACAGGCTGTCTCTACGCTGAACGAACTGGCCGTGACCACGCTCGGTTCGGTGCGCCTGCCGGTGGCGTCTCTCTCCGGTGGGCAGCGCCAGTCGATCGCCATCGCCAAAGCTGTACTGTGGAACAGCCGGGTCGTCATTCTGGACGAACCCACCGCCGCGCTCGGTGTGGCTCAGACCCGCCAGGTGCTCAACCTGGTGCGCCGTCTGGCCGAAAAGGACCTCGGCGTAGTGGTGATCTCGCATAACCTGCATGACATCTTTGAAGTCGCGGACCGCATCACGGTGCTGCGGCTCGGCCAGAAGGTTCAAACGTATCTCACCCAGGAAACCAACCAGGCCGAAGTGGTGCATGCCATCACAGCGGGTCAGCTCAATGCCATACCAGGGATGGAACAATGAGCGCCCAACCTTCATCCAATCCAGACAGCGCGCTGCTCGCCAGCCAATCCGCACAATCCCCGGTCGAATATCTGCGGACCTATTTCAACCGGCTGCGGACCGGCGACCTGGGTTCGCTGCCGATCATCGTCGGCCTGGTCGTGATTGCCGTTATTTTTCAATCCCAGAATGCCAATTTCCTGACCCCGCGCAACATCGTCAATCTCGTCGTCCAGATGGCCGGTATCACCGTCATCGCCTACGGGGTCGTGTTTGTCCTCCTGATCGGTGAAATCGACCTGTCGATCGGCTATGTCAGCGCGGTCGCGGGCGTCGGAGTCGCCATTCTGCTGCGCGACAGCCTGACGAACCCGATGCTCAGCTGGATGGACTGGTGGAACGTCATCCCGCTGGCGCTGCTGATCACCGCCGTCATCGGCCTGCTGCACGGTCTGCTCATCACCGTCTTCCAACTGCCCTCGTTTATCGTCACGCTGGCCGGTCTGCTGGCGTGGAACGGTGTCGTGCTGATCATCATCGGCCCGGGCGGGACGGTCGTCATTCAGAATCCGGTCGTGCGTGACCTGGCAAGCGCCATCATGCCGCCGATCTGGAGCTGGATCGTCGTCGGGCTTTACGCCATCTTCGTGGCCGCGAATGAACTATGGACCAGGCGCATGCGCACGCGGGCCGGGCTGCGCGCCAAACCCCTGACGATTATCTTGCTTCAGGTCGTGGCAGT
>JAIOHO010000350.1 GCA_019912905.1 Anaerolineae bacterium | reverse complement strand
GCTAGTGGGTGCGGCCCGCCAGATTCAGAATGCCGCGCTGCTCAAACAGCACCGGCCTGAACTGCTGGTGGTGGGCACGGGCTATTCCTACCTTCAGGAATGGCTGCCCAATGTGGCGCAGCACGTCGTCCGTGAGGGTATGATCGACTTCGTCGGCGTCGGGCGCATGGTCCTGGCCTATCCCGACCTCCCGGCGGACGTACTGGAAGGCAATCCGCTCAAGCGCAAGCTGTTCTGCCGCACCTTCAGCGACTGCACCACCGCGCCGCGTAATGGGCTGGTGTCCGGCTGCTATCCGCTCGACGAGTTTTACAAGGAAAGCGAAGACGCGGGGATTCTGGCGGAATTGAAAAAAGCATGAGCGCCAACGAGTATCTCGACATACTCGATGAACACTATCAGGTGATCGGACAGGAAAAGCGACAGATCGTTCATCAGACCGGGCTGCTGCATCGCGGGGTGCATCTGTTCCTGTTTACCCCCGATCGCAAGATGCTCGTCCAGCAGCGCAGCCCAACGCAGGATACGTTTCCGGGAGCACTCGATTGTTCCGTATCTGAGCATTTGCAGGTTGGAGAGTCATACCTGGCGGGCGCGCAGCGCGGGGTCCGAGAAGAGTTGGGCGTTGAAATCGCCACGTTGCAGCGGCGGCTGTGGTTCAAGATGGCTTACGGCCCCCACGATTATATGTTAAGCGAGCTGTACGAGGGGGTCTGCGATGCCAACGCCATCACGGTAGACACCCAGGAAGTGGATTCGATCACCTATGACACGATTCCTGAAATTGAGCGATTGATGACTGCGGAAGCGGCGGAGTTCACACCCTGGTTTGAGCAGTTCATGCGGTGGTACACCGGCCAATCAACCCGAATGACTATTCTTTGGGAGCGTACACCATGATCCTCAAGGACTTTGGCAAACTGGGCTGGCCGGTGTCGGCCATCAGCATGGGCTGCTGGAACATCGGCAACCAGTGGGGCGACGTCGATGACGCCACCGCCTGGGCCACCGTCCGTGCGGCTTACGAGCATGGCGTGACCCTGTTCGATACCGCCGAATCCTACGGCATTCCCAACGGCCTGTCCGAAATGCGGCTGGGAACCGCGCTGGCGGGCATCCGTCACAACGTCCTCATCGTCAGCAAAATCGGCAACTGGGGCAAGCGCGGCGGCGACGGCGTACCCAAAACGTCGGTCGATATGATCCGCCTGTGCGGTCATGCCATTTTAGGCCGCCTGCGCACGGATTATCTCGATGTGGTGTTATGCCATGAGGGAAATATCGAAGACCCAACCATTTATCTGGAAGGCTTCGAAGCGCTCAAGGCTGAGGGCTGCATCCGCACCTATGGCATCTCCACCAACAGCCTGGACGTGCTCCAGCGCTTCAACATTCATGGCACCTGCCGCGTCGTACAGGTCGATTATTCGCTGCTCAACCGCGCGCCGGAAGCGGACTTTCTGCCCTACTGCCAGGAACACGGCATCGGCGTGATGGTGCGCGGGCCGCTGGCGATGGGCCTGTTGTCGGGCCGCTATGGAAGAGAGACGCAATTTGAGGATTCGGTACGCGCCCGCTGGCATCAGAACCCGGAGCAGCAGGCGGCGTTCGAGGCAAAGGTTGCCAAAGTCGAGCAGTTCAAGAGCGTGGTCGAACCCGGCGCGGCGATGGTCACGGCGGCGCTGCGCTTCGTCATGTCGCATCCCGCCGTCTCGACGGTGATCCCCGGTTCCAAGTCACCAGAGCAGGCCGCCATGAATGCCAGTGCGGGGGACCGGCTGCTGTCGGCGGACGAACTTCAGGCGCTGACGGCGGCGGTCGGGTGATGGAAAAACGGCCATTGCAGACGCCGTTGTAGGGGCACGGCAGGCCGTGCCCCTACGCATGCGATGAGGTGATGCAGGGTTACCAGTCCCCCGCGTACTGGGTGTGATAAGGGGCGGCCAGCTGCTCGACGTAGGCGTGATGCAGTTCGACCAACTGGCGCAGGTGCAGCGTATCGTGGGCGACCCAGGCGGCAAACATATCCCCGGCGCTCAGGGTGCCGCCCCAGGGAGCCGTTTCGGACCGGGACCAGTTCGGCGTGCCCAGGGATTGCAGCCAGTCCAGGGACTGCTGCCGCTCACGCAGGAAGCTCGCCAGCGAGTCGTCCAGATCGCGTTCGTTGTAGCGATGTTCTGTCACCCAGCCCGGCGGGTCGATGGGCGGCCAGGGCTGACCAGGTTGGTGGAGGATATGGTCGAGGCGCACGCGGAAATCAAGGCGCTCTTCGTCGTCCAGGTGGTTGATCACTTCCAGAATCGACCAGGTCTCGGCATCCGGTTTCCAGCGGGCCTGGGCGTCTGACGTGCCTGCTACCAGCGTCCGAATCCGCTGTGTATTGTGCCGCATCAGGTCAAGGAGCGCTTCCGCATCCATAATAGTCTCTCTTTCGAACGAATGATCTACCTCTATTATATAGAAAGTCGATTTGATGTCCAAAGGCCAGCCGTTCCACGATCCTCAGATCCGCTACACGGACCCCTACAGCGGGCGTGAAATCCACCAGCTTACCAGCTACCTGGGCCACTCCAATCATCTGTATTTTACCGATCCCTGCTGGTTCGACGCAGGCCGTTCCTTTGTCTTTTCCTCCGACCGCGACAACCAGCAGAACCTGTTCCGTTACGACCTCGACACCGGCCTGATCACGCAGATGACCGATCTGCACGGCTGGGGCAAGGTGGGCGGCTGCTACTGCGCGGCCAACCGCTGCCATTATTACTGGTGGCAGCACGTGCTGTACGAGGTCCACGTCGATACCCTGGCGGAGCGCGTCATTTACGAAGCGCCGCCGGGGAAATATCCGCCGATGATTCCGCCGGGGCGAGCCAACCCGACCGCCGATGGGAAATACATCGTCAACATGCTGCTGCCGACTCAGGAAGAGGAAGAAGGCACGCTCAATTACGGCTACCGGCGCTTCAATGAGTTATTCGAGGCCAAGCCGCTGACGCAGTTGGCGCGCATCGACATCGCTACCGGGAAGATGGAGGTGATCTACGAAGACCGCTGCTACATGCGCCACGAGAATACCTCGACCAAACACCCGGAGCTGATGACCTTCTGTCACGAAGGCCCCTGGAACCGGGTCGAGCAGCGCATCTGGGGCGTGAATATCCTGACCGGGGAAGTCTGGAAGGTCCGCGACCAGTCGGTCGATGACATGCAGATCGGTCACGAATACTGGTTCGCGGATGGGGAACACATCGGCTATCATGGCCGCTCGCGCTCCGGCCAGGGCGATCACGTCTTCGGCTGGATTCGCTGGGATAACGGCGATCATCACGAGGCGCATTTCCCCTTCCACTCCACCCATTTTCACAGTCTGGACGAAGCCATGATTGTGGGCGATGGCACCCCCGGGACCGTGTTCAGCACACAGGGCCATGCCCAGCCGTTCATCCAGTTGTTTCGCTGGGATGGCGAGCGCTACGCCGGACCGAAGCTGCTGGCCTATCACCGCAGCACGTTCAACGACCAGCACGCCCACCCGCACCCGCGCTTTACGCCGGACGGCACGCACATCCTGTACACGTCCGACCTGACCGGCTACTCTAACCTGTATCGGGTCGAGATCGGCGACTTTGACGACCTGCCGAACCTAACGCCGGAAACGAGAGGGTAACAAACGGGTGGGCTGCTGATTCCACAAAGCCACTTTGACTGCCCGCATAATGGGAACTGCCGAACATGCTCAGATCACTATCCCTCGAACAGCTGCGACGGCTGCGCACCCAGGCTCAGGGCCTGCATCCTCAAACGACTGGCTCTGCCGTCAGTGTGGCGCAGGTGGTCAGGGCGGTGGGCGGGCTTCAGTCGCAAGAGCTTCGTTCCGCTGAGCTGGCCGTTCGGGTGCGCAGTCACGGCCTGACCGTGCAGGATGTGAAACGGGCGCGGGAAGAGGATCGTTCGATCGTGCTGACCTGGTGTATGCGTGGCACGATGCATCTTGTGGCAGCCGATGATCTCAAGTGGCTGCTGCCATTCTTGGGGCAGCGTTTCATTGCCGCAACCCAGCGGCGTTACCGGCAACTTGGCCTCGACTCCCAGACCCGGGACCGGGCTTCCCAGGTGATGCACGCGGTCCTTCGCGGCGGTGCAGCGCTCACCCGACCCGAACTGGCCGACCGGCTGGCGGCGGCAGGGATACCAGTCGAAGGACAGGCAATTGCGCATCTGGTTCGTTCAGCGGCGCTGGAAGGGGTCATCTGTTTTGGCCCGGAGCGGGACGGCGTGCTCACGTATGTCCTGCTGGATGAGTGGCTGGAATGGAACGTGCCATCGCCAATCATGCCAGAGCAGACCCAGACCGAACTTGTTCGCCGCTATCTGGCGGCCTACGGTCCCGCCACGCCGGACGACTTCGCAAGCTGGTCGGGTATCCCGATCAGTCAGGCGCGGGCGGGATTTGAGACCATTTTGAGCGATCTGCTTGAGGTCGAGATGCCGGGCGGGTCCGGCTGGATGCGCAACAATGATCGGGACTGGCTCGATGCGTCTCAGGATGGCCCTCCGATGGTGCGCCTGCTCCCGCGTTATGATACCTATCTGCTGGGCTATAAAAGCCGCGACTTTATGATGTCTCCAGCGTATGCCCGGCGCATTCATCCTGGCGGTGGGCAGATCAACCCGGCGCTGATCGAAGATGGTCGGGTGGTCGGCACCTGGCGAAGTGCGCGCAAAAAAAAACGGCTTCACCCTTGTGATTGAACCGTTTGAGGCCCTGAAAGCGGATACCTGGGCTGAGATCGAGGCCGAGGCAGCCGATATGGGCCGTTTTTTACAGCAGGAAATAAACCTGGCAGGATGACTATTTTCGATGGTTCGATGAGATTGCGAGACATTCATGACCCTGAAACTGATTCATACATTCAATGACAAGATCGACCTGTACTACGAGGACGTGCCGCTGTTCAGCTACGTCTACGTGTCGCGCGTGCCCGCCATCGAGTCGCCCCGGCCCTATTTTCATCCGGTGCGGACGCTGGCGGGAGACGTGGTGACCAACTTCCGGCCCAACGATCACCGCTGGCACCAGGGCTTTTCGATGACCATGCCCTATATTTCCGGCGATAATTTCTGGGGCGGCAAGAGCTTCGTGCGCGGGCAGGGCTATGTCCAACTGGACAACAACGGCCAGCAGCGCCACGTCAACTGGGATTATCTGACCTGCACCGATGACGAGGCTGACCTGCGCCAGCGCATCGTCTGGGTCAGCTATGCCGGGGAAACGTGGATCGAGGAAGAGCGGCGCATCGTGGTGGGCGAGGTCAACCCGGAAATGAGCTGCTGGACGCTGGAGGTGCACTTGAGCCTGCATAATGTGCGCGGGGAAGCGCTGGAATTCGGCTCCCCGGCGACCGAGGGGCGGCCCGATGGCGTCGGCTATGGCGGCTGGTTCTGGCGCGGCGCGCGCGATCTGACCGGCGGGCTGGTGATGATCAGCGACGGGTCGGAAACCAGCAAGTCGGACATGGTGGTCATGGGACATTCGGGTCCCTGGCTGGCCTTTGTCGGCGCACATGATGGCGTAGATCGCAGCTCGACACTGGTGTTCATCGACCAGCCGCAGAATCCTCGCTACCCGACGCAGTGGTTTGCCCGCACCGAAAGCAACGTGTGTGCCAGCTTCGCGCTGACTTATGCCGATACGTATACGCTGGAAGCAGATGAAACGCTGAATCTGAGCTACACGATGGTGATCGCCAGCGGAGCCTGGAACCGCCAGCAGATTGAGGCGTTTTTGAAGCAGCGCTAATGGTCCAGAAGCTGGCTGACGGTGGACTTCAGGTCGCTGATGGTAAAGGGTTTGCTGAGAAAGGCTTCGGCCCCATCGGACGCGGCCTGAGTCACGACCTCGGCGGTTCCCAGGGCGCTCATCATCACCAACCGGATCTGATCCCAGGCGGTGTTGTCGCGGACCTCGCGCATGAATTTCAGGCCGTCCATATGAGGCATCCGCAAATTGGTCAGGATCACATCCGGGCGGATTTCGTCGCGGCTTAACAAGGCCAGCCCTTCTTCCCCGTTTCGCCCGCTGACCACCTGGCAGTCCTGGTAGGTGGTCTGAAGCATCATTGTCACCATCGACAGGATCGCCGGATTATCATCCAGCACCATAACCTTCATCAGACTGTGTACCTGTTTTCATTACGAAC
>JAIOHO010000349.1 GCA_019912905.1 Anaerolineae bacterium | reverse complement strand
GCATAGGCCAGGTCCGCCACCTGGAGCATGCCGGTGATGCCCCACGCGCCGACACCCAGGTTAATCACATCCACCGCTTCGTTGGCGACCAGATGGGTAAACTCGTGGAGTTCGTCGAGATTCTCGCCGCTCGCGACCATGGCCGTGACGCTCTGCGAGACTTTGCGCAGTCCGTGATGATCCCACCGTCGGGCCGGTTCCTCGGCCCACAGCAGTTCAAAGTGGCGCTCGAAGTACTGGATGTGGGCGATAGCCTGCTTGGGTGACCAGTACTCGTTGGAGTCGATCATGAGCTGCGGGGTCTTACCGGAGGTTGCCAGTGCGTCGTGCATGATTTGCAGGCGGCGCAGGTCATCGTCACGGTTGAGGCCGACTTTGAGCTTGCCCGCAAAGATGCCCTGGGCGGCTTTACGTTCGTAAAACTGGCGCAGGTCGTCATCCGACAGCGGCATATCCAGCCCGCTGGCATAGGCCCGCACCCGGGGTTCGGATGCGCCCAGCGTCTTCCAGAGGGGTTCACCGTTGGCTTTGGCTTTCAGGTCCCACAGCGCCACATCGATGCTGGCGATGGCATTCGCCACCATGCCGCGGTTGCCACCCTTAAACACCGCGTCGTTCATTTTCTGCCACAGGCCGCGCACGCCACGCAGGTCCTGGCCGACCAGCAGGCCGTTTACCAGACCGTGAATCGTGCCAATCGCGCCGACGCTGCCCAGCGAGATACCGCTCAGGCCCTCGTCGGTGTCGATCGACAGAATCGCGGCGATCATCTTTTTCCAACCGCCGGGATTGTTGACATCGCCCAGCCAGCGCTGCATCTCGGCTTCGTAAATGCGCGTGCGGATACCGGTAATCTTCATCAAAAAAGTCCTTTCCAAAAAAGAAGGGCGTCGTCACCATTCGACAAAGCCTCACCAGCAGGGCGGTTTGGCGATAAGGGCGCGATTTTTGCCGCACCCTTGCTCGTTATCCGCAATCTGAGAGGCTGTGCCGACGGAGTTCGTATTATTCTAGTGTCGCATGGCATGCCCGGCTAGCACCAATCAACCGCTTCGGAAAGCGCGGAGGGTATCCACGTAATAATCCGGGAGGCCGATGTCGAAGCGCTGGCCGTCCATCATCAGACCCATGAAGCCGTCTTCGCGTCGCAGTCGATCCAGCGCGGAAGTCAGTTGAAATTCGCCCCGCTCGCGCACATTGTTCTCGA
Source organism: Anaerolineae bacterium (assembly GCA_019912905.1). GTDB lineage: Bacteria > Chloroflexota > Anaerolineae > Aggregatilineales > Phototrophicaceae. The sequence continues at coordinate 1,394 of JAIOHO010000349.1, read as the reverse complement.
TGTGCTCTTCGAGATACTGGAAGATCTGCGGTTTGATGATGTATTGGCCGAAGACCGTCAGATATTCGTCATTTTCAAGGCCCGGCACATGCAGATTGACACGGGCGTAATCCAGCGGCGGTTTCTCCGCAAATTCGGTGATATGCAGCAGTGCGCCCGGTTCGATCCAGCGGCCCGTAACTGTACCGAAGTTGGCGATCTGATCTTCTGGCGTGCGCCGCAGCCCGATGACGCTGGTGCCATGCTGGGTGTAGGCATCCAGCAGTTGATGGGCGCAGGAGCGGTCGCCATTGGCCCGGTAAAGATGATCGCCGAGCATCAGCAGGAAGGGTTCGTTGCCGATCACCTCACGGGCGTTATAGACGGCGTGCCCGAGGCCCTCCTGCCGGTCCTGCACGATGAACTTGACCTTGCGGCCCATCTCCAGCAGGCGGCGCGAGTAATCCTGAAAATGCGGTGGCAGCTTGTTGAAATTTTCGATCGATACCTGGACGTTGAAAAAATGCCGGAAATCATCCAGGTCTTCGCGCTGGACGATGATGATGACTTCATCCAGCCCGGCGTTAAGCGCTTCTTCGACGATAATCAGGATGGCGGGTTTGGCGATGCCGTCGCGGTCCACGATCGGGAACAGTTCTTTTTTGGTCGCTTTGGTGGCCGGGAACAGGCGTGTACCGAAGCCCGCCGCCGGGATCAATGCCTTGCGCACCTGCGCCCCGGCATGGATGGTGAGCTTGAGGCCGCTCATGCCCAGGTCACGTTCGATCAGGTCGAGGATGGCCTGCTGGTCGGCTTCGCTGCGGGCGATGAACTGGGCAGTGCCGTCTCCCTGTGAGCCAACACCCTTGCCGCCCCAGATGTGCGGCTTGATCGGTTCGTAGTTGAGGACCTTATGCAGCACCGGCGCGTTGAGTTCTTCAGGGCAGGCGGGGGCCGCATGGTGGTCGAAGTTGTGTTGGGCTTCGGTCATAAATTCGCCCAACCGTTTTGCATCGGCACTTTCCAGTGCCTGGGTTGCCTGGCTGACCATCTGCTGATTGATAGGACCAAGCAGCTGCTGGACCCCGCGCTCGATGTCGTTGTCGGCAAACGGGTAGGCACGGTTCAGCCGGGCGAGGATTTCCATCGTGTTCTTCTGGGCGTGCAGATCGACGATAACCATGTGGATGTCGTTTGCCACGCGCAGTTCTTTGGTTTCGAGGCGGTCGCCGTCGAAGGTCATCAGCACCGGGCGGTCGCCAAACGCGCAACCCTGGTCGAGGCGGCCACAGCGCGACGGCGTGACGATCTCGCCCTGATAGGCCATCTCCATCTCGCCGCGAGTCGTCATCTTCAGGTCATAAGCGCGGTTGAAGGCACGTGCCGTCAGCACACAGATCGCCGCGCTGGAGGAC
>JAIOHO010000348.1 GCA_019912905.1 Anaerolineae bacterium | reverse complement strand
ATAGGTGTCAATCTCCAACCGAATAACCCGCAGGGTCTGCCGGACCCGGCGCAGTTGGGGACCATTCGCTGGGTGCGGCTGGTCTATAACGTGTCGTTTGACCCGGTCGATGGGACCTATGGCAACCTCGACGTCAATGCCGCTTACGAGCATTACCACAGCGCCATCGAGCGCTATGCCAATGCTGGTTACAGGGTCATGCTGGTGTTCAATCACCAGACCTATGGGGAAGGGCAGGGCTGGAACTGGTACGAGATTACCCCGGCGGACTGGCTGAAATTTACCAACAAATTCGCGCTGATGGCCGGGCAGATCGCCGGGCAGTATGCGCAGGATCATCTGGTGGATGCCTACCAGATCTGGCAGGAACCGGACTCGCCGCAGTCCGCCGTATCAGTCTCGATGCCAGCGGCCAGTTATGCCGACGTGCTGAAAGAGAGCACCCTGACCATTCGAGCAGCCCTTCAGGAGGCGAACGACGATGCCGTCATCCTCACCGCCGGGCTGATTTCTGGCCCGGACCAGGCCGCTAATTATCTGGATACGGTGCTCACGACGATGGGGGATGTGCGCCCGGATGGAGTCGCGTTTCATCCGTATGGGCGCGGCGCGCAGCCGGGGCCATTGGCGTCCTTCGGCACCATCGGCGAGTCGATTCGCGCGCTGCAAGCCGTCGCGCCTGATCTGCCGCTGTGGATCACTGAATGGGGCGTCGCCCAACCGCCGGACAGCGTCGAGGGGGAGGCGGTGGCCGATTATGCATGGGACGTCATCGAAAACCTGCAAACGGACTATGCCGGTCAGGTCGAGGCCGCCATCTGGTTTGCCTGGGCCGACAGCGGTTTCGATGCCTACGGCGTGGTCGATGAAAACGGCACCCCGCGCGAACCGCTGTACAGCGTCCTCGCGACCTGGAATTAGAAAATCGACTCAGACCGTAAACAGGCCGCCCACATCCGCCAGGATCGCGTCGAGTTCGGCCTTGTCCTCGGCGTCGAGCACGACCGCGCTGGGCAGGCGGCACAACGTCGTCGGGATGACGCCGCGCCGGTAGAGTACCTCTTTGTACAGCGCGACCCCGTACTGGCGCTCATAATTGATCAGCGGCAGCAGGCGGTTGTAAAGCACCCGCGCCCCGGCTTCGTCCTCGGCTTCCAGCCGATCCCAGATGGCGACATGCGCATCGACCGCTTGACAGGCGGGCATGTTGCCGGTCGAGCCGCGCCGGTAATCGTCCAGCAGGTAGATTCCGCCCTGGCCGCCGAACACACCCTTGCAGGCATCCCCGGCTGCACGGATCGTCTCGCTGACCTTGCGCGACGAGGGCAGCGTTTCCTCCTTGATGTAGTCGATGTGCTCGATTTCGCGGCACATCCGCGCCAGCAGGTCGGCGCTCATCGGCGTGCCCACCGGACCGACGTAATTCTGCACGAAGATGGGCAGGTCGGTGCGGCTCGCCAGCGTCTGATAATAGGCATAACACCCGGCGGCGTCGGGGTGGACGACGTGCGGCGGCATCGCCATGAGGCCATTCGCGCCGATCTGCTGGGCGAACTGGCTGAGGGCTGCTGTCGCCAGCGCGTGCCCGGAGGTGGTGGTGGCGATGACCGGCACCTGCCCGCTGGTTTCATGGACGACGATTTCCAGCCAGCGCTTACGCTCGTCATCCGAGAGCGTGGCAAATTCGCTGGCGTTAGCCGGGCCGACCAGCCCATGAGCGCCCGCCTCGATGCTGAAGCGGACGATGCGGCGCAGGCCATCCTCGTCCAGCGCGTAATCCGGCGTAAAGGGAGTCACCACAATCGGGAAGATGCCGCGCCAGGGGGAAGTCATGAGTCACGATCCTTTGGTTTGGGATGCCGCAGCCCCTGTATTTACCACACCGGGCGGATTCGGGCAATGCATCCGGCGAAATGAGGGCGGCAGGGGAGTACAGGGCACACTCGTAAAGTTTTCTGGATGCGCTACACTCGTGCCTGGTGATAGATGAGTCGCTGGCCGATGAAACGATTCGTAGTGGGATTCAACGCGGTGTTGACCCTGCTGTTCGCGGCGGCGATCGGCCTCATCCACAGCCGCCCCTATGACAGGGGAGAGCTTGGAGCCGTGCTGGTGCCGCCGACCGGCTGTGCCGCGCCATGCTTCCTGGGGGTCCAGCCTTACCGCACGACGCTCGATAACGCGCTGGCGATCCTGCTGCGCAACCAGGCCGTGCGCGACGTTCAGGTCCAGGATGATTACGCCGGGCAGACGATTTACTGGCGCTGGCAGGACGATCAGGCGACCGCCCATCAGTACGCTTTCTGGGTGGATCGCCAGGTGGTGACTCGTCCGATCCTGCCCGAAGGGGTTACGCTGGGGGATGTGCGCGTGGCGCTGGGCGAAGCCGACCGGGTGACTGCGGCTTATTCCAATAAATTCACCCGGCGGGTGGCGCTGCTGTTCAGCTATCCGGCCTATGGACTGCATATCTTCGTGGATTATTATCCCTGCCAGTTGGGGCGGGCCGCCTTCTGGCATCTGCGGCATCTGGAACGGGAAACCGGGGGTTATTTTATCGGCATGGGTGAGGGGGATTACGCCCAGATGATGCCCGCCTCGCAGGTCGAGATCGACCGCAGCGCCTGGGCCAAGCAGATCCACGATTTCTGCAAAACAGGCTGAGGTCAGACCTTATTCGGGTTTCTGCCAGACCCCCACCCACACCGCCGTCCCTTTACGATCCACGCGTTCTTTGAGGACCAGCTCGAAACCCAGGCGGGCTGCATCGTGCTCCAGGATCTCCAACTGCCATTCTACGGTCATCACCGAACACCTGCCGCCAGGGATCAGGACCCGGTCAAACTCCCGCATCAGCTTCATGACGACCGGTCTGGCTTCCGCGTGAAACGGCGGTTCCGTCGCAACCGCGCCAAACTGACCGCCTGCAAGGGGCAGGTCACCCGCCGATGCCAGAATGTGTCGGTGAGTCACATTTTGCAGGCCATACTGAACGATCGGGTCGATGTCCATACTCACGGCCTCAAAGCCGCTGTCGATGGCTTCGAGGACAATGCCGCCGACACCGGCAAATGGATCAAGCAGGGGTGGGGATTCGCGGTTTAGCCGGCGCGGGCGCACCAGGTTGACCAGCAGGCGCGCATCTTCGGGAGGCAGCCCTCTGCGGCTTAACGCTTCCCCGTCGCCTCGATAACCTCTTACCGGGACGATCGCCCCGTGAGCATCTTGCAGCATAAAGGTGCGGCGATCCGGCGCGCGGTCTCGCATTCCCGCGCGATCTTCCTGATACACCGTCTGAAGGAAGCATTCTTCTCCCTTCCAGGTCATCCATTGGCCCCCCTCGACCGGTTCAGCGCCGATTGGGTTGGGAGGACCCAACAAATCCACCTGATCGGTATACCCAAGATGGCTCAGGAGGGGTGAAACACAGGGGCGATACTCGGCTTTGACGCCAATCCAGAATAGCCCTTTCTGGTCCGCCCGCACGCCGCTCAGCAGCGGCACCGGTTGGTAATCCCCCAACAGGGCCAGCATCTCGTGGACGGCGCTGACGCGTGCTTTGCTTCGGCTCGAACGCAGGTGGCAGACGTACATGTCCCAGCCGTCAGGGAGTTCTCGATGCCAGTCTACAAAAGGGCTGTTCCAATAGTGCATCAGATTCTTGTGTGCCGATCTTCATTCGCGTTTCGGGTGGATGATGGGTGGTAACAAACATGGCCGCAGGGGAGGGCGCTTCATTTCGTGCCGTCCGTCTGGAACTACCCGCGCCTCGGAATAATCCGACCTGTCTGCTGCATATAGTGCTGATACGGCTCGCCGAATTCTTCCAGCATCATCTGTTCTTCCTTCGGCACCCGCAGAAAATACATCAGTCCAAAGCTAATCAGCCCACCGAACCCGGCAGCCCAGTTCGACAGCAGGAGTGCCTGCGCGATCATCATCAGCCACGCCGCCGCGTACATCGGGTGACGAATCTGCCGATAAATGCCCTGGGTGATGAGCCGATGCTCCTCGTGAATTTCCAGTGTGGAAGACCAGTTGCGCCCCAGGTCGGTGTGAGAGCGCCAGAACAGCCCCAGCCCCGCCGCCATCACCAGGATGCCCAGGCCAACAATCCCCATCGAGGAGGCGTAGTCGGCAAACGCCAGCCAATCCGTGAAGATGTAAATGAACGGGATCACCAGGCCGCCAATCGTCAGCAAAGTCAGCAGCACTTGCTCCTGGCGGTCCGGCTGATGCGTCTGGGCTTGGGTCCGATAAGGATAGCGGATGACGATCTGAAGGATCAACGCGAGGATAAATACGACTTTACCCAGAACCATTGTCCAGCCCTTTTTTCAAATGCCATGCCGCTTCTATTCTACCCTCCGTTCGCGATTCCGGTCGAAATCGTGCCATTTCAAGTCACATTCCAGGGTTTTTTGACTGCCTCTATGCATGATGCAGGCATCAGCCAGCTGGTTTCAGGGTTAGGGCCTCTGCGCGCTGCGGATGGGGTAGGGGAGTCCAGCGGTTAGGATCGGCTGCTAGCGTCGCAGATAGCGGATGATGAACAGCACCACCACCGACCCGATCAGGGCGGCGACCACATCATCCATGCTGATGACCAGCGCCGGGAGATTCAACTGGACCCGCAGGAGGTCGAACACGATGCGCCCCACCAGCGCCCCCAGAAAGCCGAGACCCAGTATGCTCAGATCGATCGACGGCGTAGGCTTGCGATACAGCAGCATACTCGTCACCATGCCAGCAACGGTGGCGACCACGATCCAGACCAGCAGTTGTAAGGTGGTGGGGTTCAGGAGCATCAGACGCGATCCATCACTCACTTGAGCGGGGGGTTGGCTTGGCGGGCAGGGGGTGCGGTTCCGGGTCAAAGGAGGGCTGCCAGAGTTCGAAATGCCGTCTGGAGTTTGGACCAGTGTTGCGGGCATCGCCCCGGCAGCCTTATCCACCCAGCTTATCGTGATTTGAGGCCCGCATCCACCGACAGATGACCTATCGCAGCCCCGTCCACTTCGCCTATTTGACGGCAGTCAGCCTGCGATAACGACCTTATCATTTTAGGATAGTATACGACACTTTGGCACCTTTTATGGTGTTATTTTCTCCCCCACACAGCAGCCTCATTGGAATGCCCGAAGATGTCTGTGCTGGTTTCGACGCCGATGTAATCGACGAGATGATCAAACTTGTGAAGGGCCTTCGCCAGCAGTCCGTGGACCACCTGGAAAGGCGCCTTGTTATGGGCGTAGTGGGCCAGCGCCTGGACATACAGCGCCTGCTGTTGATAGGCAAGCTCACGAATAAACTCATGCGAATTAAAGCGCTTGCCCATGCGCTGAATGACTTCGGGGTAATGTTGTTCAAGTTCATCGACCGGATTCATATCGATCACCTTCCCTCAATTCCCGGTGCAAAGTTGCAGACAGCCGCCAATTTACCGGCTAGCCCGTTTTCACCCAGGAGTTCATTTCTGTATCGAAGGTCCAGCCTTGTGGCAGTTGTGGTTGGCACGAGGGCGGAAGGGTTGGCTCGGCATCGGCCTGCTGGTAAGTGACTCTGACGTCACTGCCCGTCAGCGCACTGACAAAGGACTGCATGAGTAACGTCGTTTCGCGTTCAGCGCGATCGAGGATACCTGCCTCAATCGTATCGGCTGCGAAAAGGTGGGTGGCTTCATACTGCGCCAGCAGTCGAATAGTGTCCCAATCCACAGGACAGGCCACGCCGCCACCATTACGCTCATACTGCCGAATAT
>JAIOHO010000347.1 GCA_019912905.1 Anaerolineae bacterium | reverse complement strand
TCATCCCCCTCGTCAACGCCCATACCCATCTCGAACAGACATGGCTGGCCCCCTACTGCCCGCCGGTGACCGGGGATTCGTTCCCCAACTGGATCAGCCATAGGCTGGAAGCGGCCAAACGCGCCGTCGGGGATCAGCGTGAGAAAGCCGTTCGGGAGGGCATCGAAACCGGCATCCAGATGCTGCTGGACAGTGGAACAACCACCGTCGGCGACATCTCGGCGACCGGGTGGAGCATCGGGCCGCTGCTCGCATCCGGGTTGAGCGGGATCATCTGGGTCGAGGTGATGGCCTTCACGCCGCAGCACGGCGACGAGCGTCTGAACCGTGCCCGCGCGCTGATCGAGCAGTGGCGACCTCACGAACGGAACGGCCTGCGCCTGGGGCTGACCCTGCACACGCCCTATTCCCTGCTGCCGCCCTACCTGAAACTGGGACTGGAGTATGCGCGCGGGGAAGCCCTGCCGCTGTGTCTGCATGCCGCCGAAAGCGCCGAGGAGCATGAATGGTTCCGGCACGGCACAGGACCGCTGGCGGAGCTGAGCGGCAATCGGCGGATTCTGTTCCCCTCGCCGCATATCTCTCCAATCCGTTATCTGGAGGAAAGCGGCGTCCTCGATCTGCGGCCCCTGCTGGTCCACACCGTTCAGGTGGATGATGATGACATCGAGCGTATCCGCCGCAGTGGGAGCGCGGTGGTCCACTGTCCGCGCAGCAACCTGCGCCTGCGCTGTGGACGCATGCCGTTGGAGAAATTCCTGGCCGCCGGGGTCCCGGTCTACCTGGGGACGGACAGTCTGGGCAGCAGCCCATCGCTCAGCGTGCAGGACGAGATCGAAGTCGCGGTCGCCCTCCACTGGGATCAGGTCTCCCCGGCAGAGATCGCAGCGCTGGCACACAGGCCGCTGATCTAGCCACACGGCTATCACGACAACCTCGCGCCGCCTGATGAAAGAGTCTTAATCTAACCGTTCCGTGCGCTAAATAATTTATGTTATGATTGGCGCAGGCGTATCTTATTTTCCAAGGCCGTTATGACCGACAAAACTGATCCGCTGCAATCCGAATCTGTCCAGAATTTCCTGAAGTCGATTTATGCGCTTCAGCAAGGCGGTAAGCGTGTCTCGACCAACGAGATGGCCGGGCTGTTGAATATCTCCGCGCCGTCGGTCACGGATATGGCCCAGCGCCTGGAAGAAGTCGGACTGGTCGATTATCAGAAATATCGCGGGGTCATGCTCACCCCGGCGGGCGAAGAAGAAGCGCTCAAAATCCTGCGCCGTCACCGCCTGATCGAGCTGTATCTCGTGCAAGAACTGGGCTACGAATTGTACGAGGTCCATTCCGAGGCCGAGCGGCTCGAACATGCGGTTTCCGACCGGTTTATCGAGGCGATTGCGGCGCGGCTGGGCGACCCCGGTCTTGACCCGCACGGCGACCCGATTCCCTCAGCGGACGGAATCATCGAGCGCCGCGACCTCAAACCGCTGAGCGATTGGCCGCTGGGCGTCCCGGCAGTCATCGCGCGCATCCGGGCGACCAATGACGAGATGCTCCAGCACATCGTCGGGCGCGGACTCCAGCTTCACACACAGATCGAAGTCCTGGGGCGCGACCCGTTCGAGGGTCCGCTGACGGTCCGCGTCGATCAGACCCAGCAGATCGTGGGCTATAACGTCGCCACCTGTATCCTGGTCGAAGTCCTGTCCGACTCCAATCCATGAGAATCCTGTTCGTCGCCGCGCTGCATCACCCGGCGCAGCTTCAGGCGGCCATCCAGCAAACGCCACCCGGCCAGCCGCCGCCTCTGTTTGCGCCCACCGTGTCGCAGCATTTCTGGGAACGCGCGCTGCACCGCCGGGGCTGCGAGATGGCGATTTTTTACCGCAATATCCCGGCCTCGGGCCGTGTGAGCGAACACCATCACCAGGAAGGCATCACCCCAGGAAAGCTCATTGCGGGCGCGCTCAACCGCGTTCCGCCTACCTTCAACCCGGAATACCGCCGCCGCAACCGCCGCCTGATCGAGCAGGCCCTGGACTTTCAACCGGATGTGCTGTGGCTGGTGGGCGATAACACCGTCATCTACCCGGACACGCTGAAACACATCAAGCAGGCCACCGGCTGCCAGATCATCTACGCCAGCGGCACCTCGCCGATTGTGTTTTCG
>JAIOHO010000346.1 GCA_019912905.1 Anaerolineae bacterium | reverse complement strand
GGCAATGGTGAACGAGGTAAAGCCTTCGCCGCCAAACCCCAGACCCGCCAGACTCGGTCCGTTTTTGACGAAAATCGAGCAGTCCATCGCGCGCGCCATCTCGGTCATATGATCGACATGTTTGCTGTGCATCACGGCGGTATGGCGGAAACCGTGCTCACTCTCGACCGCCAGTTCGATGGCCGCATAGACATTGGGCATGGGCACGACCGGCATGATCGGCATCATCTGCTCGGACCACACCAGTTGATGATCCGGCTCGACCACCGCGACTACCTGGCGGACCTCATCACCGACGTTGATGCCAATTTCCTTGAGCAGGACGTTGGCGTTCTGGCCGATAAATTCCTTGTTCATCACGCCGGGTTTGCCGGGGCCGCGATCTTCCGTGAAGATGGACTTCATCAGGCGGCGAAGCTGCCACGAACTGATCAGGTAGCCGCCGTGCCGCGTCATGGCTTCGACCAGTTCATCGGCGACCGACTCGACCACCATACAGGTTTTTTCGGTGACACACACCAGGTTGTTGTCGAAGCTGCCTCCGGCGACGACATCCCGCCCGGCCTGTTCGAGATCGGCGGTTTCATCCACCACCACCGGCGGATTGCCGGGTCCGGCGCAAACGGCGCGCTTGCCGCTTTTCATCGCCTGCCGCACGACCGCGATGCCGCCGGTCACAGCCAGCAGACGCACCTGCTTATGAGTCATCAGCGCCTGGGCAGATTCGATGGTTGGCTCGAGGACGCAGGTCAGCAGATTGGGGGGGCCACCTGCGCTCTGAATCGCCCGATTGAGCGTCTGGATGGTGTAAGCGGTGCACTGCCTGGCTCCGGGGTGGGCGTTAAAGACGACCGCGTTGCCCGCGCTGATCATACTGATACTGTTGTTGATGACCGTGCTGGTGGGGTTGGTGCTGGGCGTAATCGAGGCGATGATGCCGTAGGGGGCATATTCGGTCAGCGTCAGGCCGTGGTCGCCGGTCCAGGCTGCCGTATCCAGGAATTCCGGCCCGGGTGTCTTGGCCGCCGTGAGCAGATTTTTCTGGACCTTGTCCTCGTAGCGGCCCATGCCTGTTTCTTCGTGCGCCATCTGCGCCAGCACCTGGGCATATTCGCGGCCTGCTGCGCGCATGGCGGTGACCATCTGTTTGCGGCGCTCCAGCGGCAGCGCTTCAAGCTGGTCGAAGGCTTCGGCGGCGGCGCTCACGGCGCTGTCCGGGTCGGGGAACAAACCATCGCCAGGGCGGGGATCGAAGGGGACGACTTGTGGGGCACTGGAACTCGGCGAAGAGGGTATCTGCCCCGTATCGCCCAGTTCGCGTGTCACGAACTCGATAAGGCTGTTGATTCGCGCATCATCCATCGACTGGGATTGCATGTGGTTGCCCTTTCCGCCTGATCGAAAACCGCCCGCCAGCCGATGACCAATCTACCGGTCTGGCGCATCCTCCATCTTACAGCCCCGGCAGACTCAAGGTAAAGGTCGTCTTTCTGCCATCGGGCGAGCTGCCTGCTGTGAAACTGCCGCCATGTGCCACAGCTACCGCGTGGATGTAGGGCAGTCCGAGTGCGACGCTGGTGCGTGCCCCATTCTGGCGGCGTTCCCACTGGGGCGCGCGGGTCATCATGTCCTGCTCGAAGCCCGGCTGGATCGGTCGCCCGGTGTCGGTGAAACGCACCAGCACCTGATTTCCTTCACGCCGGACACTGACGCACAGGGTATCGGCGCGCACGGTAAATTTTAGGGCGTTGTCGATCAGACAGGCAATGACCCGCTGAAGCAGTTCGGTATCCCCCTCGACAGGCAGCGGTTCGTCCGGCAAATCGACATGAATATTCAGCCCCTTGGACTCAAGACTGTAGGCATCGCTGCTCAGGCCGCCGCGCACCACCTGCACCAGGTCGAGCGGCTCCAATTGTAGCTCATAGCAGCCAAGTTCCAAACGGGGGAGATCGACGACTGCGCTGATCAGATTGAGCTGGCGATAGGCGGCGCTGAGCGCGCCTTGCAGCAGACGCTGATTGGTCTCCTGCATGCCGTCTTCTTCCTGAAAGGCCAGCATCACTTCGAGGCTGCTGATGATGACGCTGATGGGGCTTTTGAGGTCATGGGACAGCAGCGACGCTGCGCCGATGGCATCGTCTGCCGTCTGACCCATCAGGGGGCCTTCGGCCAAAAGATGACCGTTCGAGCCGCGCGGGGTGTGCAGCCATTCACATAAATCTGACCAGTTGATGGGTTCGTCCAGAACCAGGTCCGCTCCCGCCCTGAGCGCGGCCAGCCGCAGACCCGGCTCCCCTTGATTCAGCGCGATCAGGGTCATCTCGTTCACGGCCTGACGAACGTCCTTGCAGACCTGAATGCCGTTGACTTCGGGCGATGCGACATCGACCAGAACCGCTTTGGGCGGTCGTGCCCGGATCAGTTTCAGGGTTTGGGACGCGTCGGGGGCAATATTGACCGTATAGCCCTGTGCCTGTAAGCGCGCGCCCAGGGGTTCGAGGGCTTCGGCGGATGGCCGGGTCACGAGAATGAGATGCTCACTCAACGGATTAGCTCCAATACTTCGTAGGTGTTGACCGCTTCGACGCGATTTTTGACATGCAGTTCGCCAATCGGGTGGACGGTGAGATAATCTTTCACCCGTTCGTAAGTCGCGTGGCTGATCAGAATCTGGTTGTTATGGCTGAGACCCTGGAGGCGCGAAGCGAGGTTGACGGTGTCGCCCACCGCGGTGAAATCCATAATGCGGTCGGTGCCCACATTGCCGACTACAGCCATGCCGGTATGGATGCCAAAATTGATCCCCATGCGATAGGTCGGGGCCAAGGTCTGGTGGAACTCGGTCAGGGCTTCGCGGATCATGACCGCGGTTTCGACGGCGTAAAGGGCATGATTGTCCTGTTCGAGCGGCGTGTTGAACAGCGCCATAACGCCATCACCCAGGAACTTATCAATCGTCCCGTTCTGCTGGAGGATGAGGCTCACGATCAGGTTGTGATAACTGTTCAGGATACTGAGCAGTTCTTCGGGGGGTGTGACTTCGGACAGCGCCGTGAAGCCTTCGAGGTCAGCAAACAGGACGGTAACCTCCTGGAGGCGACCGCCAAGTTTGACCTGACCGGGATCACGCAGCATTTGTTCAACGACAGAGGCGTGAACGAAACGTTCAAATGTTTCGCGCAGGATCTGCTGGCGTTCGCGCAAATCGTCGGAGGCGGATTTTGCCCGCAGGCGAGTTTCCACCCTGGCGACCAGTTCGCGCGGGCTGTAAGGCTTGCTTAAATAATCATCGGCTCCGACCTCCAGGCCATGCACGCGATGATCGACGTCACTCTGGGCGGTCAGCATCAGCACGGGGATCTGAGCAGTATCCGGCCCCGATTTGAGCCGGGCGCATACCTCATAGCCGTTCATGCCCGGCATGTCGATGTCCAGCACCACCAGATCCGGGTACTGCGTTTGCGCGGTCATCAGGGCACTGGGTCCATCATAGGCGGTGATGACCTCGAGTCCCATGGTCTTGAGAATATCCCTGGCGAGCTGGCGCATTTCTGGATTATCTTCGGCAACCAGCACTTTCATCCTATCCCCCTAACCAAGATGTGCATCGAGCTTATTTGCCAGTGCACGAAAGTTGATCGGCTTCGACAGGTAATCATCACAGCCCGCCGCCAGCGCCCGTTCGCGGTCGCCGATCAGCGCGTGGGCGGTGAGGGCGATAATCGGGATGTGGCTGAGTTCCTGGTGAGCCTTAATCTGCTGGGTCGCCTGCCAGCCGTCCAGACGGGGGAGGGAGAGATCCATCAGGATGAGATCCGGTCGTTCGGATTCCGCCATGATGACTCCCTGTTCGCCATCCGGAGCCTGTAACACGGTATAGTTCAGGGATGCCAGAATATCGCAAATGAGGATCATATTGTCCGGGTTATCTTCTACAACCAGAATACGGCGGCCACTCATAAACCGTGCATCTCCGTTTTTTGCTTCACGCGGATGATTGTACAGCGTTTCATGC
>JAIOHO010000031.1 GCA_019912905.1 Anaerolineae bacterium | reverse complement strand
TGGGGGTATCGCGCACGCGCCTGGCCCCGAATTCCTCGTAAAAGCCGCGGGTGATACGGTGGGTGCCCTGCCACAATCCGACTTCTTCGCCCATGACAAAGACGCGATCGTCGCGCACCATCTCTTCATGCAGGGCCTTGCGCAGGGCCTCGCGCATGGGTTGATTTCTTGCTGCCATAGTCTGTGTTCCTACTCTACATACACGTTGCGGATCAGGTCGTCATAATCCGGGGCCGGACTCATCTCGGCAAACTGGACGGCCTCATCGACCGTCTTGCGCGCTTCCTGCTCGATCCGCTCCAGGTCTTTATCGACGTTTTTGAAGCGCTCGCGAAGCTGGCGAGCCAGGATGGTGATCGGGTCGCGATGCGCCTTCCACTGCTCCAGTTCATCGCTCAGGCGTTCGTTGTACTGCCGGTCGGAAACGCCGTGACCTCGGTAGCGATAGGTGATCGCTTCGATGAGGATCGGGCCTTTCTTGCGAGCGTAACTGACGGCCTGCGACAGGACTTCGTTGACCTCGACCACATTCTGGCCGTCCACACGCCCGGCGCTTTCCATGCCATAGGCGACCGCACGCTTGTACAGTTCCGGCTGCCCGGCGGCATCTTCCACACGGGTGCCCATGCCGTAGAAATTGTTCTCGATCAGCCATACCACCGGCAGGTCCCAGATGGCGCTCATGTTCATCGATTCGTGGAAGTAGCCGTTGTTGGTTGCCCCATCGCCGACAAAACTGAGCACAACCGTATCCTTGTTGTTATAACGCGACTCCAGGGCGATGCCGACGGCCAGCGGCAGGTGGCCGCCGACGATGGCGTAGCCGCCCCAGAAATTGTGTTCACGGCTGGCGAGGTGCATCGAGCCGCCTTTGCCGCCGCTGGTGCCGGTTCGTTTGCCCATCATTTCGGCCATGATCGCTTTCGCATCGACGCCGCGTGCCAGCGCCACACCGTGATCGCGGTAGGCGGTAATCACGCTGTCGTCCGGGCGCAGGGCCGCGACCGCCCCGACGCCGACGGCTTCATGGCCGCTGTAAAGATGCAGATACACGCCGGTAATTCGCTTCTGCCAGTAAAGATCGTGACACGTCTCCTCAAAATCGCGGATCAGCACAATCTGCCGATACCAGTCGAGGAGCGTTTCCTTCGTAGGTCTTGCCATACCATTCCTCCACCATGAATTCACCCCGCTGCGGGGAAAATTGCAGCGCTGGGCCAATTCAAGTCAGGTTAAATAAATCAAGGACGCCGGGCCTGTGACAGCCCCGCCGCTGTTTCACGGTGGCTTGCTCTAGTTTACCTTAACGGGGTAGGCCGGTCAAACGTGGAAAATCGGCGTAATTTGCTTGGACAGATGGTAAAATGACAGGAACAAAAGACTGACCAAAGGTAGGTCATAATGCAATTCTCTCGCATCCGCCTAGAAAACTGGCGTAACTTTTCTGAAGTGGATGTACCCTTACAAACACGTGCTTTTTTGGTTGGCGCAAACGCGAGTGGTAAATCAAACTTTTTGGATGTGTTCCGCTTTTTGCGCGATCTTGTATTACCTGGTGGAGGTTTCGAGAAGGCCGTATTGAGCCGCGGAGGTGTTTCTAGTATTCGCAATCTGGCTGCGCGCACGAGAACGGACATAGCCATTGATGTGGAATTGAGCGAAGCGGAAAATAGAGTATGGAGATATCGCATTGTCTTTAATCAGGACAATAACCGCCGCCCTATTTTACGCGAGGAAAAAGTTTGGGACTCGAATGAAAATCTAATACTTAATCGACCTATATCAGAAGATGATAGAGACCCAGCAAGACTGGGCCAGACCCAGCTTGAGCAAATATTTGTCAACAGGGATTTCAGGGAAGTCGCTACTTTTTTCGAGTCAGTGAATTATCTTCATATAGTACCTCAGTTAATTCGCGATCCTGAGCGTTCAATAGGTCATCAAAATGACCCGTATGGTGGTGATTTTCTTGAACAGATCGCAAGGGTAAACAAACGTAGTCGCCAAGCAAGGCTAAAACGTATACAAGAAACCTTGAAGGTGGTTATTCCGCAACTATCTGTCCTTGATTGGGATCGGGATGAAAATGGAATACCACATTTAAAGGGCAAATACGAACACTGGAGACCTCAAGGGGCATGGCAGCAAGAAAATGATTTTTCTGATGGCACTTTGCGCCTTATTGGATTGCTGTGGGCATTGCAAGTTGGCGAGGGACCACTTCTATTAGAAGAGCCTGAATTGTCTTTGCACCCTGGAGTAATCAGATATCTACCTCAGCTCATGTATCGTGTTCAACGCGCAAGGCGTAAAGCACCACGACAGGTTTTTGTCAGCACCCATAGTCCTGAGTTGCTCCTCGATGAAGGGATTGGCGCTCAGGAAATTTACTTAATGGTTCCGACAAAAGAGGGTACACGGGTTATACAGGCAGCATCTCAGAGCGATATCATCCAGGAACTTGAAGCGGGCTTGACGATGGCGGATGTGGTTATGCCACGGACTGAACCCCAGGACTTGTATCAAATGACGTTGTGGGAGTAATTGATTTATGGCCTTTGATCAGCCACCGATCAATCTGGCCGTTGAAGGCCCAACAGATGAGATCGTCTTACGACACATCCTTCAGTACGTTGATATAGGTAAAAAAAGCATTCTGATACGTGCCCGAAAAGGAAAAGCGCACTTACTCAAAAACCTGGATGGTTTCAACAACGCCGCCCAATACGGGCACAGGTGGCTTGTAGTTGTTGATCTTGACCAGGATGCTGATTGTGCGCCGACTTTCATGAAAACTATCTTATCCTCGCCCGCAGAAGGGATGCTTTTGCGCATTCCGGTCAGAGCGATTGAATCGTGGTTGTTGGCTGATCGTGACCAGTTTGCGCAGTTTTTAGGTATTGCCGCTGCAAACATTCCTTTGGACCCAGAGCTTGAAGATCATCCAAAGCGAACGGTGATCAATCTTGTTTCACAGAAATGCCGAAAAACGAGGTTGCGCGAAGACATGCTCCCGGTACCCAACAGCGGTCGTGCGGTTGGTCCAGGATATTCTAGCCAAATGGAGAGATTTGTAACAAATTACTGGCGTCCTGAAATTGCCGCAGAAAACTCGGACAGCCTGAGACGGTGTATCGCAGCTTTGCAGAATTGGAAGCTTATCGGGGCATAGCATGTGCCATGCCCCGGTGCGATTCTTAGGCGGCGAAATCGCGGTTGCCCAGCAGCCGCAGCAGCCAGACGAGGATAACCGCCCCGATGACGCCGACCAGGATGCCGCCGATCAGCGGGATGTGGCCGATGCCGCCCAGACCGATCAGGCCCAGGACGAGCGAACCGACGATGCCGCCCGTCAGCCCCAGCAGCACATCGCCCACCGGTCCATAGCCGCGCCCGCGAATCAGCCGACCGGCGAACATGCCCGCCAGCATCCAGAAGAACGCGCTGATGACCAGGTCAATCGTCAGCCAGGCGATGGCGTGCAGCACCGGCCCGAGGATGACCAGCGCCAGCAGAATGAGAATAAACAGGGCGAAACCACCCATTGCATTGCCTCCTTGTCGATCATACACATGCTTATACGTAGGAGGCGGCGCAGGGTTCTAGACAGTGGGTTCAATCCCCGCAAATCAGGGGGTGGGCTGGCGCGACAGGCCCGCCACCAGCAGATCGAGCGCCAGCTGCGGCTCGATGCGCCCGGTCTTCATGCGGAGGTCATATTCCTGAAGCGTGCGGTAGATGTCTTCGAGTTGTTCGAGGGTAAAGCTGCGCGACTGTTCGGCGGCTTTGTCGGCGACGAACTTCGAGGACGTGCCCAACGCCTCCGGCAGACCCTGGCGGCTGCCGTGCAGCAGCAGGTGCTCTTTGGCGATCAGCAGCAGCCGGAACTGGCGGACGATCATGGCATACAGGCCAAAGCCATCGTCGCGCGGGTCGGCTTCCAGCAGATGATGAACCAGGGACATGGCGATGTCCCCCTTGCCGGTCGCCAGCGCATCGACCATGGTGAAGATATTGGCTTCGGCGACGTAGGGCGTCAGTTCGGCCACGTCCTCTTCGCGGATGGGGCGCTCGCCGTTCACGTAGCTGACCAGCTTGACCAGTTCGCTGTCCGCCCGGCGCAGGTCATCACCGGTGACACTCGCCAGGGCCTGGGCCGCGCGCGGTTCGATCTCCGCGTCGTAGATTTCGCGCGCCCGCTGGATAATCCAGGAGGTGCTGTCTTTGGGCACGTTAAAGGCTTTTTCGTAGCCCGCCGGGTTCTGCTGGGCCAGCCTGACCAGCTTGTTACTGGCCGACAGCGCTTCACGTTCGACCAGGACCAAGCGCGCCCAATCGGGAAGCTGCGGCAGATCGTTGAGCAACCGCTCGACGGCCTGCTTACCCGTTTCGCCCGCGCCCTTGCGCGTGATCCAGCCGATCAACCCGCGCACGATGACCAGGCGTCGATCCGCCAGAAACGGAAACGAGGTCGCCGCGTTGAGGATTTCGGCGGTGCTGGCGGCCTGCCCGTCAAATTCGGAGATATTCAGGTCGGCGTTGGGCGAATCACCCATCTGCGCGCGGAAGTAAGCGAGTTCTTCTTCCAGGCGCAGGTCGTCACTGCCGTGCAGGATGTAAAAGGTCTTGGCTGCCATGCGTCAGGTCGAGTGGGTCTGAATGGTATACAGCGTAATCGGCTGGAAGGTCAGCGGCATGCGGGCATCGCGGCTGGTCACGCCCAGCACTTCCAGGTCGCCGGGGTCGCCATCGGTGGTGAAGTATTTTTGCAGCCCCAGCCCCAGCGGTTCGGAGACCAGCACCGCCAGCATCATCAGCATCATCATGTACGGCAGGCGGTTGAAGGCCGTTTTGCGGCTGACCCCGCTGGCGGCGATGATGCCCACCAGACTGGTGAGAATGCCGGTAGTCAGTCGGCTGGTGCCGCAACCCGGATGGATGGCGAGAGAGTGCTCGCCGCGCTTCATCCGGCTGAGAGCTTCACGCACGGCGGTTTCAACTTCGGCCTGGGGCACATCGGCGAACAACACGAAGCCTTGATCCGTGCTGCGGCCCATCAGCGGCGCGCCCCGGAATTTACGCGACAACAGATGCACCGTCGCGTGTTCCAGACCATGATTGCGGCGGGTGCGCCGGATAAACGGCACGGCCAGGATTGGTTTCGCCAGGACTGCAAGCTGCTCCAACATCAATACCCTGCACTTTCAATTCACAGTACAATCGAAATAGCTTCATGTCTCTAGCGCTGAGCGCTTCGCCCGAATCCTCGGATCGTGCTTGCGGTACGGTCGCCTCGTGGAGGCTCTGGCTGGAGACTAACGACTGAAGCCGGATAATTGAATTGTGAAAGATTTTGGATCGGAAGGCAAGCCTACTCATGCGATTCATACGAAGTCTCATCTTACTGTGTTTGTTGTGGGGCAGCGTGGTACTGGCACAACCGGCGCGCACCATCGACTTTGGAGACACGATTTCGGACCAATTGTCGAGCAATGTCAGCGCGGTCGAATACACCTTCACCGGTGAACAGGGTCAGTTCGTCAGCATTACCATGCTGCAAGTGGTCGACATGGACCCGTTCCTGCGGCTGCTGGACGCCAGTGGGAACGTGCTGATCGAAGATGACGACAGCGCCGGGAGCCTGAACGCCAAGATCGGCCCTTACCGGCTGCCGACCAACGGCAGTTATACGATTGTCGCCACCAGCCTGAGCGGTGATGATGTCGGCGATTTCACCCTCAACCTGGAAACCACGGTAGTCCAGCGCATCGAATATGGGCAGACGATCACCGGCACGCTCGATACGGACAACCCGGAGGAAGAATACCTGTTTACCACGGCAGCCGGGGATACGATCAGCATTGACCTCGAATCGACCGCCTTTGACTCCTATCTGACTCTGGCCTCGACGAACCCGCGCATGGATCTGACCTACGACGACGACAGCGGCGTGGACCGAAACGCGCGCATCGGGCCGTATGTTCTGGCCGACGGGGGCGAGTACAACATCACCGTCAGCAGCGTGTTTGATCCGAATGGCGAATACACTCTGACGCTGAACAAAGTGGACCTGACGCCGATCACCCTCAACGAAGCGCTGGATGCCCAGATCAGCGGCGGACAGGCGCGTTATTTCAGCTTTGAAGGCCGGGCCGGGCAGGTCATCGATGTGCGTGTGGACAGCGGCAACAAGCTGGATACGGCCCTCACCGTTTACGGGCCGAGTTCCAATGAGGTCGCCAGCGCCGACGACGTCGATAATAAGGTCGATCCATCCGCGGTCAACGTGCTGCTGAGCGAAGACGGCACCTACTTCCTGGCGGTCCAGCCCAACATCAGCCGTGACGCGCGCACGCCGATCACCGTCAAGGTGGCGGAAAGCCGCGTGCCTTCGCTGGATTCCGGGCCGCAGACGGTGCAGCTTGATACCCAGGGCGGCAGCCATATCCTGTCGTTCACTGCTTCGGAAGGTGAGCATGTGCGCCTGCGCCTGATGATCGAGGCCTCAGAAGCCATGTCGCCCAACGTGCGCGTCACCCAGGGCGGCAGCGAGATCGCTTCGTTGAGCAGCTACACCATCAGCGACGAAATCAGCTTCGGCGTGGCCCTGCCCCAGGATGGGCCGGTGACGCTTGAACTGATCGACTATAAC
>JAIOHO010000030.1 GCA_019912905.1 Anaerolineae bacterium | reverse complement strand
TTGAAATTGAAGCCAGCGAAAATAGCGCCCCAGAATCGGATAAAATTCACCGGCGCGAATCGCTCCCAATCGCTCGGCTTCGACATCGGGTTCGGCCCGCACATTCACCTCCCCGGCATTGGTTTTGGCTTCCAGCATGGTCACTGCTCGGGTGGGCGTTCGGGTGATTGTCGGCGATGAAATAATCTCGATCGCGGGAGCGGCTTGCGACGGGATGGTAATGCGTACAGGCGTAGAGGTGATCAATTCCTGCGCATCCCCCACGCGAAAATCCTGAAATATCCAGATTGCCGTCACAGCAATCAGTCCCAAAACAAACAGGCGTCGACTCATCACACTTCATCTACTGCGTCATCGAACGAAGTCCGCATTATACCATTGCGTTACCAGGTGACGAGGTTATCCGGCGTCAATCGCCCCTGTTCTGCCACTCGCTGGTCAGGGCCGCGAACCAGGAAACCTTGATATTCCTGACCGGCCAGGCCCACAACCTGCCAGCCACCCAGGACAAACGGTGCCGCAGCCTGCTCCACCCGGCACCCACTGCAATCCGCAGGAATCCATTCGCCATTGTAACGGCGCGCAACATGGAGATGCGTGCCGTTCGAAAATCCGCCCTGGCAGGAAGGCCGTCCAATACGATCACCGGGGTTCACCTGTGTGCCCGACGCAATCCGTCCTTCGGCAGCCACATGGAGATACAAGATACTCCAGCCAGTGGCCTCATCGCCGTCGCCATCCAGATCGAGCACTACCACGCCCACCGCGGTGCGCGCAATCACACCCGCCGCCACTGCCGTCGCCCAGTGCTGCGAGATATAGCAAGCGCTGTCCACATCCGTCAGGTCGTCCGG
The DNA here is from genome assembly GCA_019912905.1 of Anaerolineae bacterium. Lineage (GTDB taxonomy): Bacteria > Chloroflexota > Anaerolineae > Aggregatilineales > Phototrophicaceae. The sequence goes on along the minus strand of JAIOHO010000030.1, from coordinate 4,757 downwards.
TGGCGCAAAATCGATGGCGGACCATGCGCTCCCACTCCCCCAGCCGCCGTGCGGCCCGCCCGTGTAGAACCAGACCTCCGCTTCGCTGAACGGCAGGGCAAGGGGTGGCTGTGGCATCCCGGATGGCACCAACGGCTCGATGGCACCTGGAAACGGATCGCCAAAATACTGATGATACGTCCGATAAAGACCGTCAGGGCTGATGTCACCCCACCAAGCAGCATAATCGTTAAACTGGCTGAGCATGTACTGGACGGCGACCGTCGCTGCATTCAGGCCAGCCGCAAATCGGAGCCGTTCGCCGTTCTCAAATTCAAGGGTCGTCAGGTCACGATACTTCCAGCCATAGTACCCGGCATTCAGCTGGTCCGCGGCCCACGTCAGCTGCCGATAGAGGCCGTCCCGTTCAACACCGGATGCGTTCGGTCCGGCTCCCAGCGGATGGAGGCGCGTTTCCTCATCAGGATTGATGCTGCTCAGCCAGCGGGCACGATATTCCAGCAGCGCCAGCAAAATCCGCGCATCGACGCTGAATTCCAGTGAAACCCGCTCAACCACGTCAGCCGCATTAAGCAGATCGCCGTCGACCAAGTCGGTTGCCAGACGGATATAGCCGGGCTGCTGATTGATAAAATTGCGGACATCAAATAAGCGGCTGTCCGGCCCCCGCACCAATCGACTATCCGGGAGCAGCTTGAAACTGCTCGACTCGGTCGAGGGCGGTTCAGGCAGTCGGATCACCTGCCCGACGACCAGCAGATTAGGGTCTGCCAGGGGATTTACCGACAGCAAGGTTGCCAGCGAAACCTGATTGGCAGCAGCAATACCCGAGAGCGTGTCCCCTGCTTTCACCACATATTCGCGGGCGGTATTTTCGGCGACAATCGACCGTGTGGGGTCCGGGGTCGGCACGCGGTCGGAGCTGGTGGTTATTCCGTCAGCGAACACTGTTGGAGTCCCACCAGAGGCCCAGGGCGGGTCATTCGCAATGGCAGCCCTGGGTTCTGGCGTCTGGGTGACAATGATGATGTCTGGCCGGGTTCGGATGCATGCTGCCAAATTGACCAACAGCAGCACCGCGAACCATAGGCACACGCACAGTTGCTTCCGCAAATTACTCGAAACTCCAGATGCCGATCACTCCCTCGGCAATCGTAAACGGCACACTGCCCAGTTGGGAAGTATCCAGCAGATTAATCACAGGTCCATTCCGAGTCTGCTCACTGTACAGCAGGTGGCGGCTGTCCGGCGACCAGATCCGATGACTCTGGGCGAACTGATCAAAATACTGCATCAGATAGACGACTTCCGACGTCGGAATAAATGAACCATATTTTTGAACATCACCTGTGCGAGCATCCAGAATCGACCAGGCAATGCCGACTGGCTGTTGTTGAGCCTGTGCTGCCATGTGGCTGGCGCTTCGGGCGCTGAACGAATCTGGCGTCGCCGCCAGCGTCAGGTAGGCAATCCGCTGGCTGTCCGGCGACCAGAAGAATGAGATAACTCCGGTTACAGGGCTGCGACTTGTCACTTTGAAGGTCACCGCATCTACGACGATAAGCGACCCAAATCCCTGCGCTGTCTGTTCTCGATAGGCGATATGGTTACCATCCGGGGACCAACTGTAGGCCACTAATCCGGTAAAACCGGTCGCCAGACGCTGGGCGTCGCCGTTGCCAACGACCATCAGATCAGTTGTATTCCCACCCGCAGCGGCCCCGAACAAGAGGCGATCATCAACCGGGGACCAGGCTGGAGACAGAATGAATCCTGGCGTTTGATCCAGAGTCTCGGTTACGCGATCCTGACTGGCATCATAAATATCCAACCGCTGGTTATTGCGCTGCCACAGCATCCGGGCACCGTCGGGACTCCAGCTGTAGTAGAACGGCGGACCCCCTAGCCCTGCCGTCAGAGTCGTAGGATTATCCAGACTATCGCGAATTAATTCGACAAACATTCCACGGGATGCACTACTCAGGAGGACCGCCAGATCACGACATGCCTCTGCAACGTCGCAGTCAGCCGGTGACCAGTAGGCATAATTAAACGCTTCAGGACCCGTATACACGAGATCGCCCGCCTCATCTCCTGCACGGGCAATATAGGCGCTCGTGAGCAGCGCCCCATCTTCGATGAAGGTTGCGAAATATGCTAAGCGACCATCGTTGGACCATGTAGGCCACTGATAGTGTCTGGTTTCACCCGCATCTTCAGTTAATTGGACCTGGCGATAATCTTCCAGGCCGAGTGCATAAATATTGTTATCTGTACCTACAAAGGCAATTTGCCCCGGCATGGAGGGCCGCTGATCGCCCTCCTGGGCCTGAACCATGATGGAAGAAATCACAAGCAGGCCACATACAAGCCATTGCAATCCTGTTTTCTTCATCATCCTTACTCCACAATTTTATTGGGCGCTGCTGTGTTTGATTGTATACTATTCGGAATTTAGATGATATAACTGGCTGCGTTTTGCGTACAGACAGACTATTCAGGAGTAAGCGCTATATGGCGACACAACAAGAGGTTGCGCAATTGTTCACGAGCATGGCAGAGAATTTCGATCCTGCCAGGGCAGAAGGCGTTAACGCAACCATCCAGTTTGACCTGAGTGGTGACAATGGCGGGCTGTATTGGGTCAAGATGTTCGACGGTCAGGCAGAAAGCGGGTCCGGGCAGGCGGCGAGTCCGAACATGACGTTAAGAGCCAGCGCCGATGACTGGGCGGCGGTGGCGACCGGTGAAATGAACCCCATGCAGGCGTTTATGAGTGGCAAACTCAAAATCCAGGGGGATATGGGTTTAGCCATGAAACTTCAATCGCTGATCGGCTAGAGTCACCCCGACAGAGAACAAAATGCCCGGCCACAGGCTGCACCGGGCATTGCATTTCAGAGGCGACAAAAAGCAGGTCAGTCGTCCAGATCGAAGTCAAAATCACGACCGGCGAGGCTGGCATTGCCAAGCGCTTCTTCAATCGCCTCCAGCAAGTCGTCGTCGTCCTGTTCGGCTTCGTCAGCCAGCGCGCCGAGGATCTTCAGCGCATAACTGCCGCCGATCTCACCCAACGACCAGATGGCGACCTCTTTGATTTCGCGGTCGTGCCCTTGCACCAGCCGTGCCAGATGGGGCACCGCCTCTTCGATTTCCAGTTCACCACTGGCGCGGGCGGCCTCATAACGAATCGCAGGATCAATGTGATCGATTTCGCGCAGGACGATCTCGTCCCAGCGGTTATCACAGGTGCGCCCCATCGCATACAGCGCGCTGGCCTGCATCCGCGGATCATCACTGGTGTACGCTTCATCAATCGCTTCGTTCACGATTTCGTGGCCGCAGTTGGCAATTGCTTCCAGTGCGCGACGGCGAACGTCCACGTCTTCGTCAAGATTCGTCAGCAGATTCACGGCGGCATCCTGCGCCCGGATCGTCTCGATCTCAGGAAGATCGCCTAATTCGCCAAGGAGGATAAACCGGCCCAACGCCTCTATAGCGGTCGCGCGCACCTGAATCGATTCGTCCCATTGAGCCAAGTCAATCAGACGATTCATCAACTCCAGCGTATCATCGTCCCATAACAGGTCTATCGCCGTGGCCCGTACCTCAGCATCCTCATCCCCCAGAGCCAGGGTGCCCAGCGACCGGTAGTCCAGCTCAAAGTTCGACTCGCTGATGTCTACCAGGTGCCGCAGCAGTTTACGCCGAACTTCAGCAGGCAGACCGTTCCATACAGGTTCCGCACGGCTGGCGTCAGCCATCGTCAATCCTGCAAGGCCATAAAAGAGCGTCGCATCGGCGCTGCCATCTACATTCGACCGCAGCGCATTCAGCGTAGTATCGAGGTCAGGCTTCTCCCGAAGCCGTTCCACATCTTCATCATTATCCAGAAAATCGTCGAATTCAATCACCATGTCCTCCGTTACGGTAGTAAATGCGTAACCGGGTTCAAGATATCGTTCAGGAAAGCTAACGCCATCAGAGAAAGCAGCAGCGCCATCCCGATCAGATGCACCATGCTTTCACGCTCCGGCGCGATCGGGCGTCCGCGGATGATTTCCAGCACGACAAAAACGATTCGCCCCCCATCGAGTGCAGGCAGCGGCAGCAGATTGGTGATTCCCAGCGCGATGCTGATCACCGCAATGTAGTTCAGGATCACCACTGGCTGTCCCTGTTCGATGCTCTGCTGCAAAAACATCCCACCAAACTGGCTGATCGCAATCGGACTCATCACCCGCGCTTCATCTGGTTTCAGGCTGCCCGCGATCAGCTCACTGGGCAGCCGAACCAACGTGTCCAGAAAATACACGATTCGATCGAGGCTATAGCGCAGCGATTCGCCCAGAGTGAGCGAGACGAGCGACTGCTGCATCCCCCCCTCGACCAGAAGCGCCCCTACAGCCGAGTCCTGGTAAGCAGGTACGATGCCAATACCGATCGACCCCTGTCCCTGCGGCGGATTGACACGCGGGACAACCCGAACTTCCATCTCGCTGCCATCCCGAAGCACGGTCAGTGCAATTTCCTTGCCCAGGTTTGCCTTCGTTTTTTCAGGAAGATCCTCAAACGTGGACAACGATTCACCGTTGAAGGCTGTAATCACATCATCCGCCTGAAGTCCGACCGCCTCAGCCGGAGAATCAGCCGCAACGCTCGAAATAAAGACATAGGTCTGAAGGGATGTGCCCGCTTCAGGCATGACATTCGCTGTGATGGTTTCGCCGTTTCGCTGGACGGATAAGATCACAGAC
>JAIOHO010000345.1 GCA_019912905.1 Anaerolineae bacterium | reverse complement strand
GGTCCCCCCGGCGCACGCCCCGATTACCCTTCAGCGACGTGAAGGCGGCAGCACCGATAACCTCATCCGAAGCTGGCAGTCGCAGGATTTCACGGCGCTGCGCGACCTGCGGAACACCGACAGCGGCGGCACCTGGCAGTTGAAGGTCGCGGACCTGGCCCGGCGCGACATGGGCAAGCTCAACCGCTGGCGCATCGAGATTATTTCATAAGCGCCAGGGCAGGATGGATTCTGTTCGCACCGAAATTCATACTCGGACAGTTTTACGGGTTGGGAGGTCAATGCCCGCTCGAAGCGTCGAAGGCAGCAAGCCTCGTTCACGAGGCTTAAACCAGCCTGCTTCAGCGGGCTTCCAGGCGTTATGTAGCCGTAGGCTTCGAGCCTACGGTGACCAAACATGACAATCAATTGAAGCTGTCGGATCGTGAACACACCGCAAGGAGGTTTTCATGAGTTGGTCAGACCTGGAACGGGCTTACACCAAGCGCGGATTGGTGCTGGTGGTCGGGGCCGGACTCTCGTTCGGCTGCGGACTCCCCAGTTGGCGCGACCTGCTCCAGCGCATCCTTACCGATGATCTGCATGATCCGCTTCAGGTGGGCGAACTGGAGGCACAGGGCCTGTCGCTGCCCGCCATCGCCAGCCTGATTAAGGAGCGCTGCGAGGATCGGGCGCAGTTTGTCCGCCGCGTGCGGGCGGCGCTCTACCGCGACTTCCCCTACTACCGAGTTGGCGTGGGCAAGAGCAACCGGCGTGCCTATGTGAACTACATTCGGGATCACAATCCGAATCTGCAAGCCGTGGCCGCGCTGTGCGCCCGACGCCGACCCGATGCCCCAACTTACCTGACGAACCCCCAGGTCCATGCGGTGGTGACCTTCAACCTCGACGCCCTGCTGCAAGCCTACGTCTATGCGCGCTATGAGAAACGGCTGCTGCGCACCGTCGAGCGCCCCTCGGCCCATTCGACGCCGGGCAAAATCAGCATCTATCACATGCACGGCTTTCTGCGTTTCGATCGGCGCGTGGACGACCTGACCAAAGAAGCCCCGGATGCGATGGTACTGACCGAGCAGAATTATTTCGACTTTTTCAATCAGCCGACCAGCCTGTTCAACTACACCTTTATGTACCTGCTGCGCGAGTATCCGTGCTGCTTCATCGGCCTGTCGCTGCGCGACGACAACATCCGGCGGCTGCTGCATTACTCCAAGCGGGAGCAGGATGAGGCGCTCAAACGCGAGGGGGTGACCGATCCAGCGGTTCTGCACCGCAAGCTGGCCCGGCACTTCGCCATCCTCGAATCCAGCGGGCGGCCCGCCATCGACCGCGCCGTCGAGCAGACCCTGCGGCCCCTGGGCGTCACGGCCCTGTGGATCGCCGACTTCAAAACCGAGGAATTCACGGATCGCCTGGCCGCGCTCTACCAATCGACCGGCGACGACTGGAACGCGGTGTTCTAAGGGCACCTTCCCAAAATCCAGTTGCTCATCACCCCTGACCTGGCATCTCGATCTGCCTCTCACTCTTCTTTCGCAGGGGGTTTGACTCGCACGCACCTGGACCAAACAAGGGAGGCAGGTCAGTGCCAGCTTGCCTACGGCGTCAAAAAGAACGTCATATTTCTGATCGCTCTGGGTACAGTCTTCTTGGGTGTAATCAATGACCGTATCGACTCCGAGCGATCCCATCATGTTATATCATCACAAATCTCGGATTTTGCTCAGGGAGGAATGGTCGGGTAGAGGTTCATTCCCTAAATCCGGAACGGATATTGGTCGAACTGCTCCAATGTAGGCTTGAAGACGTTGTTCGTATAGATACTTAGGGCCAGCCGCACGAAAATAACTATGGTAAACGCTATAAAGCCCGTACCATACTCAACAGTCGTCATGAAGGGAAGTAGAAAAACCCAAAAGACCGCATTATAAGCAAGCCTGATCAAAGCGAGTGGATGAGCGTATCCTTGTTTGAGTGATATATAGTTACTTGATTTTTTCCGAAGCCACGCGTACCGCGTTGCTGTATGAAGCTCGATAACTATTCAAAAAAGTGCTCCGAAAATTGCAAGTCCGATCAAGCCATCTCTTCCCATCCAAAACGACGTAGAGAAAGCAACAACGACATAAATCAAGGTGGGAATTCCCAGCCCCAGTGACAGAATATTATTCCAACGTACCGTCAGGAATTTTTCTTTTGTCATAGCATCCCTCCTTCCTGCATGTCTATTCTCGGATAATCGTGCCTGATATTGCCACAAGTCTAGGTGTTATGCGCTACCGTGATGACGACATTGCCCTTCTTGTGTCCGGCATCAACATACCTGTGAGCCTCGACAATTTGTTCCAATGGATAGCATTTGTCGATGACCGTTTTCATATTTTCCGCCGCCACAACCTCTTTGAGGAAAACTAGGTTCTCAGTCGTTTCCTTTGCGATGTCGGTAGAACCCACGGTCACATACGTTCCGTTCGGAGTGAGTGCCTTCCTGCATTTTGATTTCGAGATCTTTCCAACGGCATCAAAGATGACATCATACAGCGCTCCGCTTTCTGTAAAGTCCTCTTGAGTGTAATCAATGACCTTGTCGGCTCCTAGAGAAGTCACCAATTCTACGTTCGTGGCACTGCATACCCCGGTTACTTCTGCCCCAAAGTGCTTGGCAAGCTGGACAGCAAACGTCCCCACACTGCCAGAAGCACCATAGATCAGAACTTTATGTCCGCTCTTGATGTTCGCCTTCTTAAGAAAATACAAGGCCGTATTTGCCCCAAAAGGTAAAGCAGCAGCTTCCTCGTAGGTCATAGAGTCCGGCTTTTTTGCTAGCACCCCGTCTTCGGGAAGGCATTTGTACTCAGCATGAGTACCCATTCCAAAACCAGTCGTTCCAAAAACCTGATCGCCTGGACTAAATTGTTTAACATCTTTGCCGACTGCTTCTATTTCCCCGGCTAGCGCAGACCCAAGTATTTTCTTTCTTGGCCCGGTGAAACCCAACAGCATTCGCATGGGGAGCCAGGCGACGATAGGACTTGTGAAACTTCGAATTCTCACGTCCCCTGATGATACTGTTGTCGCGAATATTCTGATCAGGACTTCATTGTCCTTGGGGGCAGGTTTCGCTACCTCTTTGAGTTGAAGGACATCCGGTGATCCGTATTTCGTAGCTATAACTGCCCTCATAAGTACTCCTATATGCTTGGTTAATTCCCCTACCGTAGCGCAGAATTCGTTTGAAATATACCCGTAATCTATACTAAAATTTCTGCTCCCAATGGACCTTGCCCCATAAAGT
>JAIOHO010000344.1 GCA_019912905.1 Anaerolineae bacterium | reverse complement strand
ACACTGAGGAGGATGATCTGGTACACCAGCGTCAGCAGCAGCAGTACCGAATAGTAGAACCACGCGCCGAGGAATTTGCCCAGCACGATGTCACTGTCGTGGACTGGCGCAGTGAGCAGCAGTTCCAGCGTCCCTTCGCGGCTTTCTTCCGCCAGCATGCGCATGGTCAGCACCGGGGCAAAGAACACCAGCGCAAACGACAGGAAGGCAGGAACCACTGCGGGCGAGGCCGCTTTCACGGTGACGCTGACGACGAGGTCGTTGTTGAACAGGAAGCCGGTCAAAAACAGAAACGCTGCGGCGATCAGGTAGGCGACGGGTGAGACGAGATACTGGCCGACTTCACGGCGGAAAATAATCCATGTGCCGCGCATTATGGATTAGGCCTTCCGACAATATCAAGGAAAATATCTTCCAGGGTCATGGCGACCGGACGAAGTTCGAGCATCTGCGCACCGGATTGCACGATACGGGCTGCAATGTCTGCGCGAATATCCAGCCCGGCTCGAACGCGGACGCTGAATCCTTCACCCTGAGATTCTGCCGACTCGACGCCGCCGATTCCGTGCAGCAGCGCCAGCGCATCGGCAGGCTCCATGCCGCCGATGACGAGATACAGCCGGGGGGTTGGCTGAAGCTGTGCACGCAGATTGGCCGGTGCGCCCTCCGCCACGATGCGTCCCTGGTGGAGGATCAGCACCCGGTCGCAGACCTGCTCCGCTTCGGACAGGATGTGTGTGCTGAACAGGACAGTATGATTCTGGCCCAATCTGCGGACGCTGTCGCGAACTTCGATGACCTGCTGGGGATCGATGCCGATGGTCGGCTCGTCCAGAATGACCACGTCAGGATTGTGTACGATCGCCTGGGCCAGACCGAGACGCTGGCGCATCCCTTTGGACAGGTTACGAATCAGGCTCTTGCGCCGGTCACTCAGACCCACCTGTTCGATCACCTCATTGACTCGCTGGCGCGGACGGCGCAGGCCCCGCAGTTCCGCCCAGAACTGGATATAGGCATAGACGGTCATATCGGGATAGACGGGGACGGTTTCGGGCAGGTAGCCCACCCGCTTGCGTACCTCCAGCGAGTCGTTGAAAATGTCGAAGCCCGCGACTCGCGCTTCCCCGCTGCTGGGTGGCAGGTAGCCGGTCAGCATTCGCATGGTGGTGGTTTTACCCGCTCCGTTGGGGCCGA
>JAIOHO010000343.1 GCA_019912905.1 Anaerolineae bacterium | reverse complement strand
TACGTAATGATCGCGCTCAGAATGCTCGCACGGAAGCTTTGAATTTGATTCGTAACCGAAAAGGAGGTGTTCCTCACATCGTTTCCGTGACAGCAGAACCCTTACCAACACGATTGGCAGCCCTGGCACTAGGTACTGGTGATCTCGATTGTGTTTATCATTTTGCCCTAAACGAATTACATACAGCCGTTATCAAATCAGATAATGAGACCCAGCTAGAAATGTTGGAGACATTAATCAACTGAGACCGCCTTAGAGACATCAGCGATTTACCATTTGATCTGGCAATTTAACTGGTATTTTCACGCATGAACCTTCCTCATCGCCACGACTGGAACCTCACACCACCGGAAGCGACTACCCTTCAGAAGCAGATGGCTGCCGAAGTCATCAGCGACCAGCCGCTGAACCTCACCACCCTGAGACTGGTCGCCGGAGTGGATGTCAGTGTCAAGGATCAGGTGTCGCAGGCAGCAGTCGTCGTACTCACGTACCCTGAATTAGAGGTCGTCGAAACCGTGCGAGCCGACGCCCCGACCCCCTTCCCCTACATCCCTGGCCTGCTGAGCTTCCGCGAAGGGCCAGTGCTCGAAGAAGCGTTTCGCAAATTGCAGCACGAGCCGGATGTGTTCATCTTCGACGGCATGGGCATAATGCACCCGCGCCGATTGGGGATCGCCTCGCACATGGGCCTGTGGCTGGACCACCCCACTATTGGCTGCGGCAAAACCAAGCTGATCGGGCGCTACGAGGAGCCGGGTGAGCACAAAGGCGATCGCAGCCCCCTGACCTATTATGGCAGCCAGCTTGGGGTGGTTCTGCGCACGCGCGACAGGGTCAAACCCGTGTATATCTCGGTCGGTCACCGCGCCGACCTGAACACCGCGGTTGAGCTGATCCTGGCCTGTACGCCGCGCTACCGCCTGCCCGAGCCGATTCGTCAGGCTCATAATGCTGCCGGAAAATTCTGACAACTGTCATCCCGAACACAGGTCAATCCTCTGGACCCGATGGGACGTAAATAGAAGTAGGAACCCATCACCTGCGGAGGTCGATCATGCGCAAGTTTATCAATTCCCTGGGTAATCTGTTTATGCCCTGGCTGCTGCGTTCGCCGCTTCACTTCTTCGCCAGCGGCAGTATTCTGCTGATCACCTTTGCCGGGCGCAAAAGCGCAAAAGTCTACACCACCCCGGTTCAGTATGCCCGCATCGAAGATCATCTCATCGTGTTCACCCGGCGCAAGCGCATCTGGTGGAAAAATCTGCGCGGCGGCGCACCGGTGATTGTACGCGTCCGAGGGCGGGATTTACAGGCGACCGCGACCATCTCCACAGCGGATGAAGATGAAGCTCTGATGCCAGCGCCATGTACCCGCGCATGTCACCGCAGTGGCAGGAGTCGCTCGTCGCACAATCCGCCATGATTCAGATTCAGATGGACGATTCCCAGACACCGGGACGATGTGGTGATTGAATCCTGACGGAAACCCGTTACACTGGATCATAGCAGCACCATATCCGTTTCAGATTCTGAAAGGAGAGAATCGTGAAACAGCAATTAATGATGGCCCTGCTGCGATCCCCGCTTCACAGCCTTTTCAGCAGTCGCACCGTGCTCCTCACCTTCAAAAATCGCAGCACAGGCCGGGAAACCACCCTGCCGTTGGCCTATACCCGCATCGGCCAGACCGTGATCTGCTTCACCCAGCGCAGCGATGACTGGTGGCTCAACCTTCGGGAGAATGCAGAGGTTCGGGTGCACCTCAAGGATCAGGCGCTTCTCGGCACAGCCAGGATCGTGACCAGCGAGGATGACCGGGACCTGCTCGTTGACCGTCTGACGAGCACCCATCGTAAGCTCGCTTACGCCGATGCGATCGACCAGGCCCCGAAGACCGTCATGATCCAGATCAGCCTTGGGCCGGAGACATCGCCCGGAGATGCTCAGACGCTAGCGACGGAGTGACCACCAGACATCGCTGCCGGAGAATCCACAGCGCCGGAAGTAGGCTCCTGGCTCATCCCGATCCTCGACCTTCCCGGAAACCGTGGTAAACAGGGCGCGGTCCCCAATGCGATGCAGCAGTTCCTGTACCGCACACTGGCCCAGTCCCTGATTCAGGTAAGGCGGGAACACCTGAACCCAGCGCAGCAC
>JAIOHO010000342.1 GCA_019912905.1 Anaerolineae bacterium | reverse complement strand
GCACTGGTGGGGCTGAGACGCCGATCCCGACTCTTCCACCGAACTAAAGTCCTCTCAAGTCAAACAACAGGGCGAGTCTGTGTGACTCGCCCTGTTTAATTCCACCGGATTGTGTTTGGTGGTTACGCCTCAAGGGGCAGGCCGCGCGCTCGCCACTCCGATGTGCCACCCAGCAGATTGTAGATGCCTTCAAAACCGACCTGAGCCAGATACTGCGCCCCGTAGACGCTGCGGATGCCGTGCTCGCAGACCACGACAATCGGTTGGTCGCGCGGCAGTTCTTCGAGATGATCCGGCAGGTCGTTCAGTGGGATATTCACCGCATCCGGCATGTGCCCCAGGGCATATTCCCAGGATTCGCGCACATCCAGCAGCAGGTGGGGAAACCGGTTCTCGCGGTGCTGCTGGTAGGCTTCGATCTGGATGTTCTGAGGGCTGCCTGTTTGTGGTGCGGCCATCGCGTCCTCCTACGACAGATCAGCCGGGTCAAAATCGCGGGCGCAGCGGAAACCATACCAGGGGCTGGATGGGGCATTTGCGGCGTGGGCTGAGCGTGCCGCCCCGCGCCCTTCCTGATAAACCCAGTTCCACGAGCTGCCCTTCAGCGTGCGGGATGCCTCCGGGTCACCGGGGTCTTCATAACCGTCGGCAGGATGACTGCGGTAAATCGTGCTGGTCCATTCCCACAGGTTACCGGCCATATCCGCCGCGCCGACCCACGAGTCGCCCTGGGCGAAGCTGCCGACCGGTGCGGCTTCGGCATAGCCATCGTTGTGGCTGGTGTCTTTCCAGCCGACATCCAGATCACAGGATTGATCACAGTAATTGAGGATCGGCCCCACATAAAACTCGCCCCAGGGCCAATCCAGCGCATCCGGCCCGCGTGAGGCATATTCCCATTCACGTTCCGTCGGCAGGCGCATTTCCTGCCCTTCGCAGAACGCCTGCGCTTCCTGCCAGGTGACGTTCGCGCGCGGTCGATTGTCGCCGCTGCCGGTGTACTGCTGGTTAGTCACTTCATAGCGGCCAATCCAAAAGGGCCGGTCGAATGCCACTTCGACGGTAGGCGATTCGTCGTCGAACAGGCGGCTGCCACGGCAGTTGGCAATGAACTGCTGGCAGTCGCGGTAAAACGAGTCGGCATCATTGAGGGAGGTACCCATCAGAAATTTCCCGGTGGGGACGAGCACCATTTCTATTCCGTTATGGGTGCGACTGCGCGGCTTCCAATCTGCATTTCGGGTAATCGGGTTGGCTGCGGACAAACCCGGCGGTTCAGTTGGCAGGGTTGTTGGGGCCAGTGTCGCCGGCGCGGTCGGCGGTGGCAGAGTCGGTGTGGCAGTCGGCAGCGCCTGGACGTTGTTCGTCGCGGTGGGCGGCGTTGGTGTTTGTGAGCTGGCTGCGCCCAAGCCTTGCAGGGCGACCATCGCGATAGCGATTATCGCCAGCAGGCCAAGCGCGCCGCCCATAAGCCAGCGCCGGCTGGAAGATGGGGCGGGGCGGGCCGGTGGATAGGGGACCGCTGCGCTGGTATCAAACTGCTGGCGTCGCTTCTGAAGTTCCGTCAGCACGTGGTCGATTTCTTCGGGCGACAGGTTGTCGAAACTAGGCAGCGCGGGGCCGCTGGGTGGCTGCGGCTGGACCGGCGCGGCCAACTGCAAACCCTTGCGGCGCAGCTCGGCATACAGATGGTTGATGGCGATGTCGAAGGGCTGTGTGTGAAAGTCGATGTACTGGAGCCGGTTGAGCTGAAAGTGGATTTTGGCCGGTTCGAGCAGCACCGGCACCACCGCTTTGCCGTGATCGAGATAATACTGCCACTCGTCCTCGACATTGCGGGAAGTCATCGAGTCCGGTGAGATGACCACGATCAGCAGTTCACCGCTGTCCAGGCCCTGCTGGATGGCGCTGCTCCAGTTCATCCCCGGCGGGGATGTCTTCGATGTCGATCCAGACATCCGCCCCCATGTTGGAAAGCGCCTCGGCCAGGTGGCGGGCGAAGTCTTCATCGGTGCGGCTGTAGCTGATGAAAATACGCGCCATAACAATCTCGATCCGCTGCTTGCATCCAGTAGGAGAAAATGCTCAGGACTGACTGATTTCAGGACTACCCCAACCCTGGAAAATCAGGCGGTCAGATCGCCTTCGACGATGGTCAGGCTGCCCACCAGCAGTCCGTAAGTCGGAATCTGGCGCAGGCCGCATTCGCCGAAGAAACCCTCGACCTGATTATTGCTGTTGCGGTCCACGCCTTCGATCAGGTCCTTGATCATGCCTTCGGACTTGCGAATCTCGGATTCCGCGAACGCTTCCGTGACATCCTCGGTGATTTTGGCCCAGCCGGTTTCCAGTGCGTACATTTCGTCAAGGCGCTGGCGTGTGTTGCGGATGCAGGCTTCCACCCGGTCCACATCGCTGCGCAGGTCGGGGCGCATCCCCGGCAGGCTGTAATCGAAATTCAGGCGGGCTTCGATGCCATCCAGAAAATAGCGCAGCCCCAGTTTGTAGCCGGGATTCTCGGCCAGCCCGTTGCCATCGTAATCGATCTCGGTGTTCATCAGAATATTCATGGTGTGCTCGGTGCGGTTGTGCAGCCCGAAGGTATCGTGCGTGCCATGATCGAAGCTGGTGTGGATGATCGATAATTCCGCTTCGGCCAGTGCGCCGCCGAAGAGACTGCCGCCCGAAAAACCCTGATCCGAGGCGACGAAGATTTCGCTGAGGGCAGCGCGCACGCGGTCGGGTGTGCTGCCGCTGTAGACGACCTTGCCGGACGGGGCATCGCCCACTTCGCTTTCGGCGGTGATGAGCACCGCGTTAAAGAGCGTGGGCAGCGCGCGTCCTTCGTCATCGACAAAGCTGTGGACTCCGTTGCCGAGTCCATCCAGCGACAACACCCCAATCGGCAGTACACTGTCGTCGCCGGTATTCTTCAGCCAGACGGCGTATTCCACGGTGGACGATGGTTGGGCCAGGCCGTTGACCTGCAAATTGATGGTGTCGCCCAGCTGATTCGTGGTGGTGTAACTCAGTCGGCCAAACGACTTGATGGCCGGGACCGTCGGCCCGGCAGCGATGACCGCAGTCGGTTCCAGCGTCGCGGTGAGGGTCGCGGGCACTGCGGTTGCGGTCGGGATTGCCGCGATACCGGCGGTGCGCGGATTGCCGTTCACGACCAGCAGGACGATGATGACCGCCAATAATGCGATGATGGCGAAGCCGCCCAGCAGCAGCAGCGGATTGGTGCCGCTGGCAACCGCCGCCGTCTGCGGCCCTGTCCCACTGGCACTGGGATTCTGGATCATGACCGGCATGGCGGACTCCGGCGTCGGGGTCCGCTGGGGTGGGGTCGTCGGGACGCTTTCTTTGGTCGGCAAGGATTCTTTCAGGGTAAAGGATGATGAATCGCGGTGAATCGCGCGCAGGAACTCCTGCGCAAACTCCGTGGCCGAGCCATACCGATCTTCAGGATGTTTCGCCAGCACACGCAACATGACGGGTTCCAGTGCGGACGGCAGCCCGGCGCTGACTTCCAGCGGACTCGGCACCGGGTCGGTGATATGTTTGAGCATGACCTGCATGGGGGTGTCGGCCTGGTAGGGCTGGCGTCCGGTGATCATCTCGTAAACGATGACGCCCAGCGAGTAAATGTCGGCCTGAGGCCCGGTGCTCATACCCTGGCTCTGTTCCGGGGCCATGTACGCCGGGGTGCCCAGCACGCCGCCGGTCGCCGTCAGCCCGGAGGTGCTTTCACCCTCCATGATTTTGACGATGCCAAAATCCGCCAGCAGCGCGTGGCCTTCTTCATCGAGCAGGATGTTATCCGGTTTGATGTCGCGGTGGATGACGCCGCGCCGGTGGGCATAATCGAGCGCCGAAGCGATCTGCCGCAGGATGGTTTCGGCGTCATGCAGCGGCAGTGGACCGCGTTCGATGCGATCTTTCAGCGAACCGCCGTTGACGTAGGCCATCACCAGATAAAGGACATCGGCGTCGCCGCCATAATCGTGCATGGGCAGGATATGCGGGTGCTGCAATTGGGCGATGGTGCGCGCTTCCAGCCGGAATCGCTCGATAAACATGCGATCCTGACCTGGGTGGGGCGGCAGCACTTTGACGGCCACGAACCGGTCGATGTCGGGCTGGTAGCCTTTATAGACGGTCGCCATGCCGCCCTGCCCGATCAACTCGATAATTTCGTACTTACCCAATCTGCGACCAATGAGTGAGGATGACACCGAAAATCCTTCCTGTCAGCCTGGGCGCGCCATGACCCTGAACATGATGCTTCTCAATTGTTGTGTGGAATCGACTCTGCCAGCCTGTGTTTCATTATAGTTCAGGTTTGTTTACCCGGCGAACTATGCCAGTATAGATTGCATAAAAATCGTTTGGGCCAGGGGATGCGCGTTCATTTTGGGTCAGTTCCGTAGGGAAATCGCTCGTGGATGCGTCTAGGAGTCATGAGAACAGATTTTGTCGAGAGGTGAATCCATGCCTGTATTTGACACCCCCATTACGACCGATGATCGCAGTTTGCCGCGTGTCCTCGGCCAGAAGCTGCCGGTGGTGCTGTATCTGTATGACCGGCCTGACCCGGTGCTGGACGACGCCTTCAGCCGGGCCGCGCGCAAACATGCCGGTCAGATCCTGGTGACGCGCGTCGATGCCACCCAGAACCCGCAGACGTATGCGGACTACAATCGCCCGCAGCTCCCGGCGCTGCTGACGCTCGACGAGGGCGAGATCGAATCGCGGGCTGAAAATATCCGTCCTGGCGATGTGGACGAACATGTCGATTTCCTGCTGGGCGAAGGTCCCAAGCCCACCGAGACTCACGCTCAGGCCGCGGCGCGAACGGCCAGCGGCGCGGCACCGGTCCCCGTCAGCGATGGCTCATTCGAGCGCGATGTGCTGCAAAGTGATCTGCCGGTACTGGTCGATTTCTGGGCACCCTGGTGCGGGCCGTGTCACATGGTCGCGCCGACCCTGGAACGGCTGGCGCAGCAGTATGCCGGGAAGATCAGAATCGCCAAGCTGAACGTCGATCAGAACCCTGGCACAGCGCAGCGCTACCAGGCCATGAGCATCCCCATGCTGC
>JAIOHO010000341.1 GCA_019912905.1 Anaerolineae bacterium | reverse complement strand
CGCTGGAGTATAAGATCGGCATCAGCCCGAATCTGGTTCCGGACCCACGCGCTACAGCCACCCAGCTCGCCGGTTTGCTCAACCTCAACGAGCTGGAAACCTTCGAGCGCGTCAGCAGCAGCGTGCCCTGGGTGCTGCTGTCCTCGCGGGTCAGCGCCGAAGTCGGCCAGCAGGTGGCGGCGCTCGATATTCTGGGTGTGACGATCGAGCCGGTTGCCCGCCGGAGTTACCCCCAGGGCACGCTGTCGGCGCATGTGGTGGGCTTCGTCGGCGGTGATCTGCGCGGCTATTACGGCGTTGAAGGTTTTTATCAGAATGACCTGGCCGGGCGCGAACGCGAGGAGCAGATCAGCAATATTCCCTTCGTCGTGCCGGATGATCAGCGCGAAGACCACGGCTCGGACATCGTGCTGACGCTCGACCGCGAGGTGCAGTTTCTGGCGGAGAGCGAACTCCAGCGGGCGATTGCGGAATCCGGCGCGACCAAAGGCACCATCATCGTCATGAATCCGCGCAACGGCGAAATTCTGGCGATTGCCAATTATCCGAGTTTCGATCCCAACGCCTATTTCGACATCAGCAACCCGAATCTGCTGTCAAATCCGGCCATCGCCGAACAGTATGAACCCGGGTCGGTCATGAAGATTCTGACGATGGCCTCGGCTCTGGAACTCGGCGTCGTCTCGCCCAACGACACCTACGTCGATCAGGGCCTCCTCGAAGCGGGCGGCATCAAGGTCGAGAACTGGGATCGTAAGGCGCACGGCGTCGTCAATATGACCGGCATTCT
This sequence comes from Anaerolineae bacterium, assembly GCA_019912905.1. GTDB lineage: Bacteria > Chloroflexota > Anaerolineae > Aggregatilineales > Phototrophicaceae. The sequence goes on along the minus strand of JAIOHO010000341.1, from coordinate 2,295 downwards.
AGTGCAGTCGCTCAACGTCGGTGCGGCCACCGTCAGCCTGCAAATGGGGCCGATGGCGTTCTACGGCAAGCTGCGCGATTTCGGTATCGGGCGGCCCACCGGCATCGACCTGGAAGGCGAATCGCCGGGGACAATGCATGTGCCCGGCGACGAGGATTACAGCGACAGCCAACTGCTTACCAACAGCTTCGGGCAGGGGATTGCCACCACGCCGCTTCAGATGCTGACGGCGGTCTCAGCCATCGCCAACCGGGGCCTGATGATGCAGCCTCATGTGTTCAAGGAACTGATCGACGGGGACCGCCGCCAGGAATCGGAACCTTCGACGCTCGGACGTCCCATCAGCGAAGAAACGGCGAAAATTGTTACGGACATGATGGTGGCTGTCGTCCACGAGGGGCTGGATGGCAACGCCTCGGTGCCGGGCTATACCATCGCCGGGAAGACCGGCACGGCCCAGATTCCCTCCCCGGTCGGCTACGAGCCGAATGCCTCGATCGCATCATTTATCGGCTTTCTCCCGGCGGATGATCCGCAGGTCAGCGTCCTCATCAAGCTCGACCGGCCCACCGGTTACTGGGGCAGCGAGGTGGCGGCACCCGTGTTCCGGCGTCTGGCCGAACGGCTGGTGATCCTCATGAAAATCCCGCCAGATGACATCCGCCTGGCGCTGCAAGCCGAAGGCGGCGCGGTCAACGAGATCAGCCGGTAGTTCACAGTTGTCAGTCAACAGCCTTCAGTCGCCAGACAGTCCACGCCAGACTGTTGGTGGAGCCTCGACCCGCTCATGGATTCAGCGTCCCCGTCACCTGAAATTGCGTGGCTTCCGGCGCAGCGGGCGGCAGCAGGTCGATGCGGAAGACGCCGATGGTGTACTGCCCGGTGCTGGGCAGTGTCAGCCGCGTGGAAAGCGACTCGGAGGTGACGAGGCTGGCCTGGAACACAACCTCGTTGTTAGCCGACAGGATCACCACGCCGAGATTGAGATTGCCCGCGGTCCGTGCGAAATCGAGCGCGAAGGTGTCCCCGGCACTCGCGTCGAATGTCAGGCCGAGTATGGCGTCGCCGGTGGGCGGGATCGAACCAGGCATGGATGCGCCGAGTGAGAGCGGCAGCTTGAAGGCATTGGCAAAATCCACTGGTCCAAGGCCGGGGAAACCGGTGCCGGAGAAAACAGGTGCAGCAGCGAGTGTCAAACCTCCACTTGAAGATATATTCTCTACTGGATAGTCACCGGGTTCAATGACCGTGCCATCTCGTAGAGTGCAGCCAAAAGAAATACTGTATGCTCCAAAATAACTGCCAACAGCGGGGACAACACGGCCATCACCATTTGTGAAGTCAATTGCACGTGCCCAGGTGAGTTCATCTATGAGTGTTGGGGCGGCTCCTAATACCCTCAATGTCGCGTTTGAAGAAGATATAGGATACTCAAGAAACTCCTCAGACTCGCTAGCAGCAGCCTTATTGGAGCGGACAATTTCGCTGCCACCCGCGTCTAAGACAAATATGAAAGGATTGAAACCACTCCCAATTGGTGTTACCGTCAAATCTAATTTGGTCCCGGCTTGGACACGCAATACATAATCCTGATAGTATTGATCCCCTAATAATTCCGACTCAATAATGTCTCCGCAGTTTAGAGGGGTGCTTTGAACTGCCTGGGCATTGACTTTAACGGGGGAAAACGATGTCCAAATCATCAGAAACATGACGATTGGTTTTGCGACATTGATGCTCATTCTGTTATCATCCTTTGCACGCATAGCAGGCTATATTGGGCACTGGGTTGACAATGCGACGAACCGTGCTGGCATCCAGCCTAGACGAATTCCTTGTGCGTTTTCCACTTGATACCATTGTGTAGCCATAGAATCACGTTCCACTTTTAAAAGTGTTACTGCTTGCCCGACACGAACAGGATCTCTCAGAGATGCTGTTTGCTCCGGTCTGATTCGCACAACGTTAAGGAGTGTCGCATTACTCCCACTGGAAACAACTGTGCCCTCACAGGGATACCCTGGTGTTGGTGTAATGGGAATCTGAGACGCGGGCAAGATAGGTGTAACCGTAGGTGCAGCTGTACTCCTGACGGCAGTTGGGGGTGCGGAAGGAGTTGCAGTAGGCGTAACGGGCCGCAAAATGAGTGTGATGGGGCAGGCGCTTTGCTCTGCCGGGCATAGGCCGACGAACGCGCCATCCTGCCACACTGTTACGATGCGCGCCAAGCCGCTGCTGGAATCGAACCAGAAGATGTCCCCAGCGGCCAACGACTGAGTCAGCAGCAGCGGACCA
>JAIOHO010000340.1 GCA_019912905.1 Anaerolineae bacterium | reverse complement strand
CGCGAGTTGTATACGCTGGGGCAGTTGGGCGGCTTTGCGCCGACCGCCGTGCCGCAGACCGTCGAACAGCAGGCCGTACCGGTCGCGCCGCAGCTCAATATACAGCGGTGCGACTACTGCCGGACCGAGGCCGCCGCTGTTGACCAGGCTGGCAGGCAGCAGCGCGGCGATCCAGTGCGGCGTCGTCGCACCCTGAGGCACGGGAATGACGGTCGTCGCAAAGCCAGTTTCAGCAAACGGCACGGCAATCAACTGGGTGCTGTCGAACGAATCGACAGCGACGATCAGGCTGCGGCCATCCGGGGACCAGGTCGGCGTGCGTCCGCGTCCCAGAACCTGGGCGGTGGCATTGGGGTCATCCACCGGCAGCACGAAGATCTTTTCGACTCCTTCATCCAGGGCGCTGAAGGCCAGCAGCTTGCCGTCCGGCGACCAGGTCGGATAATCCTCTTCGCGCAGCGCCGTATGGGTGACATTGACTGAGGCGGCATCACGCGGGTCGTCGAGCGAAAACAGGTAAATATCCTGATTCCCATCGCGCCAGGATACAAAGGCGATGCGCCTTCCATCGGGTGACCATGCCGGGGAAAAATCCGGACCGGGATAATCCGTAAGCCGCTTCACCTGCGAACCATCCACGCCCATAATATACACGTCGAGGTTGTTGCCCTGGTAACTCTCGTAAACCAGCCACTGCCCATCGGGACTCCAGCGGGGCGCACCCTGGAAGGAAAGATCAAACGTCATCCGCGAGGTCGTGCCGGATTGCAGGTCATAAATGTAAAGCTCCCAGTTGCCGTCCTGCCGGGATGCATAGGCCAGTCTGCGGCCATCCGGTGACCAGACCGGGTCGCGTTCGTCTTCCGGGCTGTTGGTCAGGCGGATGGGCGTGCGGTCGCCGATATTGACCGCCCAGATGTCGCTCTGCGCTTTCTCACGGACGGTAAAAGCCAGGCTGCCGCGCGCTTCCAGAATAGCGGGCAGCGGCGTCACCGTCGGCACCACTGTCGCCAGCAGCGGGACGGACGTCGATTGATCCGGGGTCGTCGCCAGCAGATTCACCCCACTGACGGCACCCGTTAGCGCGCGACCGGGCGTCTGCACCGGGTTAGTCGCCCACAGGACGACTCCGATCAGCGCCACCAGCAGCACGACAGCAAGTCCGCTCAGCAGGCGGTTGCGCTGGACCAGTGGATCTTCGGCCAGGCCTGTTTCCAGCTCTGCCCGCGCCGCGCGCCGTGCCATCGCCGTATTAGCCGCGCCGCCCGCCACGCGCGCGCTGCCCCGTGCCGTGCCCAGAAGCAGCAGTCCGACACGCCCGACCGCCATCAGCACCACGCGAACGATGCGCCATACGCCATTCACAGCGCGCCGGATCACCCACCAGATGCCGCCCAGCAAAAGGATGACCAGGCCGAACACGCCGCCCAAAGTGCGCCCGACGCCGCCGGTCACGCGTTGGGTGCTGGACAGCATCACACCGCCCATGACCAGTCCTGTTTTGAGGACCACGACACCGGTTTTATCAGCCACCCGATAGGCGCGTAACAACATGCGACGGATTCCACAAACTATTTCAACGTTCCTGAATTGTACTGGCAAAAGGCAGGGTGGGCAAAGCTAAAAAATTGACCAAATTCGGAAGCTGGTGTACTTTATTCCTATCCACATAATTGTAATATTTTATAATGAGGGAGCAGAGGAATAATGCTGTCGAGTCGCCGTGTTATCCTGATTACGTTTTTCCTTGCCCTGCTGTTTCCGGCGGTCGTCCTGGCCGACGACACGATCCATGTGGTCCAACCCGGCGAAACCCTGTACCGCATCAGCGTTCGTTACGGGGTCAGCATGGACATCATTGCCCAGGCCAACAATATCAGCAACCGGGAACGCATTCTTGCGGGGCAGCGGCTCACTATTCCAGACCTTACCAACGCCGTCGAAAATCCACTGATCGCCGCCGAACCCATCCATCATATCGTCCAACCTGGGGAAACCCTCGCCAGTATTGCCAATCGTTATGGCCTGACTGTCAGCCAGCTTGCGCAGATCAACAATATCACCAACCCCAATCGCATCCTGCGCGGGCAAACGCTGACCGTCTTCACTGCGCCTGTGACGGCGGACGCGGTCGAACAGCCTGCTGAAGTCGAAGCCGCCGCACCCGAAGCCGCAGTCCCCCTGGTGGAAGCGGAAGCCGCCGCCGAAGCACCGGCAGCCAGCGCAGGTACTCCCTACACGGTCAAGCCCGGTGAACATCTGGCAGAGATCGCCCAGCGTTTCGGCGTCACCTGGCCCGCTATCGTCCAGGCCAACCACATTACCGACCCGAATCGCATCCAGGCAGGTCAGGTCATCCTCATTCCCGACGCGCGCACGGTGACCGACCTGGGCATCATCTCCCCGGTGGACCTTGCCCCCAGCGCTCCCTCGGCGACGACAAGTGTCGGCAAGGAAATTATCGTCGATCTCAGCGACTCGCGCATCTATGCTTACGAAAATGGCCGTCTGGTGCGCAGCGTGCTGGCGTCGACCGGCCTGCCCGCCACGCCCACGGTGAAAGGCGCGTTTAAAGTTCAGCGCAAATACGCCGCCCAGTTGATGAGCGGTCCCGGCTACTATCTGCCGAATGTGCAGTGGATTATGTACTTTTATGCCGGGTACGCCATTCACGGCACCTATTGGCACAACAATTTCGGCCAACCGATGAGCCATGGCTGTGTCAACCTGCCCAACGACGAAGCCCTGTGGTTTTACGATTGGGCCTCGGTGGGTACGCCGGTCACGGTCCAGACCTAAACCGCAGCCAGATCACCTGTTGATTTCAGGGCCTGTCTGCGGCAGAGATAGGCCCTTTTGATTTGTACCCATCCCTGCGAAAATATTGTACAATCTGGCACAATCGACCCAAACGACCATATGAATCGGCGCTGCGCATCGATTCTGAACCTGATAGGAGCGACGGATGAAGGAACTTTCCCGATTATTGACCAGCGTGCCTGGCTCGGTGACGATGGCAGTGGCCGATAAAGCCAAAGCCCTGCAAGCTGCCGGGCAGGATGTCATCGCTTTAGCCGGTGGTGACCCGGATTTTGATACGCCCGACCACATTATTCAGGCAGCCTTTGCCGCCATCGAAGACGGCGCTACCCACTACCCCCCCACCAAAGGAACGCCCGCCTCGCTGCAAGCCATTGCCAGCAAGATGGAGCGTGAGAACGGCATCAAGCTGGACCCCAAAACACAGTTGATTATTACGCCGGGAGCCAAGTGGTCGATCTATCTGGCGCTGGCGGCGATCATCAATCCGGGCGACGAAGTCATCTACCTGGAACCTGTCTGGGTCTCCTATCCACCGATGATCACACTGGCAGGCGGCACGCCGGTCGCCGTCAGCCTGTCTGCCGACGACAATTTCAGCGTCACCGCCGACAAGCTGCGCGCCAAAGTCACCCCGAATACCAAGGCCATCATGGTCAATTCGCCTTGCAACCCCACCGGTCGCGTGCTGACCCAGGCCGAAATTGACGCGGTCACCGAGGTGGCGGTCGAAAATGACTTGTTTGTGATTGCCGATGAGATCTATGAACACCTCATCTTTGACGGACGGACCCATATCTCGCTGGCAGCTCAACCGGGTATGGCCGAGCGCACCATCACGGTTAACGGCCTGTCGAAAGCCTATGCCATGACGGGCTGGCGGCTCGGCTGGATTGCGGCGACGCCGAACATCATCAAGCTGGCCGGTAAGCTCAACAGCCAGACGGTCTCCTCAGCCGCCAACTTCACCATGGCCGCGACGGTGGCAGCGCTGAACGGCCCGCAGGATTGTGTCGGCCAGATGCGCGATGCCTACCAGCAGCGGCGCGATTTTATGGTCAAGGCGCTGAACGAAATCGACGGCGTCCACTGCCGCAGCATCGAAGGGGCATTCTACCTGTTCCCCAGCTTCCCCGGCAGCAGCAAGAACAGCATGGAACTGGCGGACGCGCTGCTTGAAAAGGCAGGCATCGCCGGAACGCCGGGCATCGGCTTTGGAGCGGCGGGGGAAGGCCACATTCGCTTCTCGATTGCCACCGCTATGTCCGACCTGGAACGTGCGGTCGAACGGCTGGCGAAAGTCGCGCACGAACTGTAAGCAAATCTTCCGCAACTCAAAAGGCCGTTCCTGATGGGAGCGGCCTGTGTCCTTATGGATAGCAGCACCAGTGCTTAAGCCGATTCGCCCACCAGCCCCAGCGGTTCGGCAGCCTCTTTCATGGCATTGAGCACGATGGCGATGTGCTCTTCCAGCGGTACACCGAGCGCCTCGGCAGCGTGTTCGATTTCCTGCCGGTTGACCGGCGCGGCAAACGCCTTATCTTTCCACTTCTTGCGCACCGACCTGACTTCCACATCAAGGATACTTTTCGAGGGCCGCACCAGCGTCACGGCGACGATAAACCCGGTCAGCTCGTCCACCGCCACCAGAGTCTTCTGCATCGGCGTTTCCGGTGTCACGCCGGTAATTTCTTCCGCGTGCGCCAGAATCGCCTGGATTACCTCTTCGGGAAGACCGCGTTCGCTCAGAATCCGTGAGCCAACGACCGGATGACCCTCGACCGCCACGTCAGGATAGCGCTCATAATCAAAGTCATGCAGCAGGCCGACGACGCCCCACAACTCCGGGTCTTCCCCCGTCCGGCTGGCGTAAGCACGCATCGCCGCTTCCACCGCCAGCATGTGCCGCCGCAGCGACTCACTCTCCGTAAATTCGGTCACGATATCCCAGGCTTCTGCGCGGCTGATCAACCCTAACCTCCCTGTTCGAATACCGATACGCTGATTTCCAGCGGCTTGCCGATCAATATCTGTCCCGGTGTCCGCAGTTCCCACATGCCGGTCCGCATGCCGCCGGTCGCCGGGGTCGCGCCGACAAAGGTCAGCACCACGTCGTCACCCGGATTGACCCGCTCACGAATAAAGAGGCGCTCAGCGTTAAAGTCCTCGCCGCTGACCCACACCAGCGACGTGTTCCGCTCCCAGGCGCAGGTGCCCGTGTTCAGCA
>JAIOHO010000339.1 GCA_019912905.1 Anaerolineae bacterium | reverse complement strand
TCCTCAATGAATGCCGCCAGCGCATTCAATCACCATAACTTCACGAGAGGCAACCCCATGAAAAAACGCGCACTTATTACCGGCATCACCGGTCAGGATGGTTCCTATCTGGCGGAGTTTCTGCTATCCCGGGATTACGATGTTTACGGGCTGGTACGCCGCACCAGCACGGTCAATTTTGAACGCATCCGCCATATTCAGGATCAACTCACGCTGATCCCCGGCGACTTGCTCGATCAAACCAGCCTCACGCAGACACTCAGCCAGGTGCAGCCGCAGGAGGTTTACAACCTGGCCGCGCAAAGTTTCGTTCAGACTTCGTGGAATCAGCCTGTCTTTACGGGCGATGTCACGGCCCTGGGGGTGACGCGCGTGCTTGACGCCATCCGTACCGTTAATCCCGAAATTCGTTTCTATCAGGCTTCCAGCAGCGAGATGTTTGGCAAAGTGCGCGAGGTGCCGCAAAAAGAAACCACGCCCTTCTACCCGCGCAGTCCCTACGGCGTCGCCAAAGTCTACGGTCACTGGATTACCGTCAACTATCGCGAAAGCTACAATCTGCACGCCACCAGCGGCATCCTCTTCAATCACGAGTCACCGCGTCGTGGTCTGGAATTTGTGACGCGCAAAGTCACCCATCACGTCGCCCGCATCAAACTCGGACTCACTGACGAACTGCGCATCGGCAATCTGGAAGCGCGCCGCGATTGGGGGTTTGCCGGGGACTACGTCGAGGCAATGTGGCTGATGCTCCAACAGGACACCCCGGATGATTTCGTCGTCGCCACCGGCGAAACCCATTCCGTGGAAGAACTTTTGCAAGTGGCTTTTGGCTGCCTGGATCTCGACTGGCAGCAGTACGCCGTACAGGACGAGCGGTTCATGCGTCCGGCAGAGGTTGACCTCCTGGTTGGCGATCCCTCCAAAGCGGGCAAGACCCTGGGCTGGGAGCCAAAAGTCAGCTTCACGCAGTTGATCCAGATGATGGTTGAGGCCGACTATGCACTGCTCAAAGATACCCTCAAGCCATGATCGATACCCACTGTCATCTGAACTTCGACGCCTATGACGCCGACCGTGACGATGTCCTCATGCGGGCGGCGCAGGCCGGCGTCAGCCAGGTCATCAACCCCGGTGTGGACTTGCTGTCCAGCCAGGCCGCCATCGACCTCGCCCGCCAGTATCCGGCGGTCTTTGCGGCAGTGGGTGTGCATCCCAATAGTTCGGCAGATTTTTCGCCGGAGGTCGTTGGAAGCCTCAAGGCGCTCGCCAAAACGGATAAAGTCGTTGCCATTGGAGAAATCGGCCTCGATTATTACTGGGATAAAAGCCCCAAACTGGCGCAGTATGCCGCATTCGAGGCGCAGCTGGCTCTGGCTGCCCAACTCGAACTGCCGGTCATCATCCATAACCGCGAAGCCAGCGAAGATGTGATGGCCGTTCTCGAAAGTTGGGCCACCAACCTGCCATCCTCGCTGAAAGATCGTCCCGGTGTGCTGCACTCCTTTTCAGCATCACAGTCGATTGCTGCGCGGGCATTGGCGATTGGATTTTGCCTGGGGTTTACCGGACCTGTGACCTTCAAGAATGCGGATGAGCTGCGCAGCGTAGCCCTCAGCACCCCACTTGATCGAATCCTGGTTGAAACCGATGGCCCCTTCCTGACCCCGGTTCCCTATCGCGGGAAACGAAATGAACCCGCCTACATCCCCTACATCGTTGACCGGGTCGCCAACCTCAAACCACTCTCGTCGGAGGACGTTGCTCGCTGCACGACGGACAACGCGGTGCGCCTGTTCCGGCTGCCGCAGTAACGCGTTTTATATGCCGCCTGTCGGATTAGATTGATGGATGTGTTCAGCCAACTGCTCGCGGAACTGTTCCAGCCAGGTATCGAAGCGCGTTTGGGCTGCCCCCGTCACCGAGTCGATAAATGCCTCCGGTTCGACGCCATGCGCCGTCAGGACATCCGCCAGGGTGCTGCCAGACCGCAGCTCGCCGACGATCGCCTGTAGGTCCAGTCCGGTCTGTTCAGCCGCTATCTGAAGCACCTCGCGTGTCACGACACCCCTGTCGATCATCGCCCGGCGCTGACGCAGACGATTTAACGGTCCTTCGCCTGACACCGCTTGTGTCACCCAGGTATCCAGATTGCCGAGAATACGGTCTGCCCGCTGTCGGGCCATACGGCCATCGGCCACGGCAGCCTCGATCCGTTCGGTCAGCAGTGCGGTCGTCTGATCGACGAACCTCTGCGTGTCACCGCCGTTTGCGATGATGAGGTCGCCGAGCGTGCTGCCCTGCCGTATCTGCCGGAGCAGGTCAGCAGGTTCGAGGCCCGTCTGTTCACTGGCTAAGGTCATCATCTCGCGCCCAAGTCCCTGCGTCAACGGAGCCGCTGCATCCTGGGCCACAGCCGCTCCAACTACACCCACCAGCGCCCCCACCACGAGGAAACCTATCAAGACCTTACGCATTCGCTGCTCCTTTTCCTGAACGATCGTGCTCTTATCCTGAAGGCGAACTGTTATCAAAGTATGATCTTGTCGATGAAAATCTGTAAATTCTTCTGTAAAATGGCGGACGTGGCTATGGAGGTTTGTTCGTTGGTCGATCTGTCGATCGTTATCGTCAGTTGGAACGTCGCCGATCTGTTGGCGGCCTGCCTGGACAGCATCTTGAGCAACGCGCGCGATTCTGCTGCCCCGCAGATCGAGATCATCGTCGTCGATTCGGCCAGCACGGATCATTCCATAGCGATGCTGCACGAAAGGTATCCTATGGTGCGGTGCATCGAACAGACGGAAAATCTGGGCTTTGTCCGCTGCAACAATATTGGTCTGGCGGCGGCGCAAGGGCGGCACGTGCTGCTGCTCAACCCGGATACAGAAGTTATGGGCGATGCACTGGAAGCCATGGTCGGGTACCTGGACGCAAACCCCGAGGTCGGCATCGTCGGACCGCACACCCTCAATTCGGACGGCAGCACCCAATCCACCCGCCGCCGCTTCCCCACGCTGGCGATTGGCTTTCTGGAAAGCACCTGGCTGCAACGCTTCGCGTCCGGGTCCCTGCTGGAACATTACTACGTGACAGACCAGCCCAATGACGCCGTTATTCCGGTCGATTGGGTGCAGGGGTCGGCGCTCATGGCCCGTCGCGAAGTCTATGATCAGATCGGCGGCCTCGACCCCGGTTACATTATGTTCTCCGAAGAACTGGATTGGTGCCGCCGGGCGAAGGATGCAGGTTGGGCGGTGGTCTATCTGGGCACCGCGCGCATCCTCCATCACGGCGGCAAGAGCACAGAACAGGTGGTTGCCCAGCGCCATGTGTACTTTCAGGAAAGCAAGCTGCGCTACTTCCGTAAGTTTCATGGCCCATTGACGGCCCACACCCTGCGCATCTTCCTGCTGCTGAGCTATCTCTGGCAGATCGGCCTCGAATCCGCCAAGGCGCTGCTCGGACACAAAC
>JAIOHO010000338.1 GCA_019912905.1 Anaerolineae bacterium | reverse complement strand
TCTGTGTAATGACCCGGTTGGGCGAGATGTTTCAGATCGACCAGGATGCCGACCCCGGAGCCGATGACCGAGATGTCTGTCGGATATTCACGGAGTAATTCCCCCAATTCATCGCTGCGGAACAGGGAGATATACGGCAGTGCCCACAGATCGCGCGGCGCACGATCCGGGCGTTCAAACTTCAAGGCAGCCATCACACGATCTCGTCCGGTCATGTTCATTGTCCTTTGGTGCTCAGCGTGTGTCTTCAAAACCTCTGGTGACATCACAAAATGAAGAGAATAGGTGCTTTATGTGCCTGACTGGATTTACCCCTCTCAAAAAAGGCAATCAGGTAGTCTGACAGGTTACACGTTTTAATGATCATTCTCTGCTGAAACGCCTGACTTTGCGGTATGCTGGGGCTTCTCAAGTACGCCCTGTTGCGAGAGACTGCTTTCCAGTCAAATCCAGGCAGCCCGACCGCAACCCGCTGGGGCGCAACGGCAGGTGAATGGAATATCGCAGTAGCACCCTGTGGGCACGGCGGGCCGTGCCCCAAAAACCTGTAATCGACTGCTGCCCTTAGTTTGGGCGCGACATGGGCATAATGACGTGGACAAAATCATTGCGATTTTCGGGGCGCAGCACGCCCGGGCTGGTCGCGCCATTACTTTGCAGGATGACGCGCTCATCGGGGATGACGTTGAGCACGTCGATCAGGTATTCCACATTCAGCGAAATATCCAGTGCTTCCCCTTCAACCGACGCATCGACCATGCCGGTATTATCGCCGCGTTCGTTGCTGCGCCCGGCGATGACGACCTCACCGGGTTCACCCGGGTTGCGGGCCGGTTTGACCAGGATCTGGGCGCTGCCTGCCGAGTCGCGGGCGAAGATGGCGGCGCGTTTGCAGGCGCGCAGCAGGTCGCTGGTATACACCACCGTCTGGGTGATGTAGGAGCGTGGAATGACGGCGCTGAAATCCGGGAATTTGCCTTCGAGCAGTTGGGATGAGACCAGCACATTTTTCAGGTGAAACAGGACGATGTCCCGGTCGCCGGGCAGGGTGATGCCGACTTCCTCATCTTCCTCGCTGATGATGCGGGCCACTTCCGCCACTGCGCGCCCAGGGATAACCATCGAAAACGGCTCGGTGAAATGCTGGTCGATTTCGGCGGTGCGCACGGCCAGACGATAGCCATCTGCCGCCGCCATCGTCAGGGTGCTGCCGTTAAATTCGGTGTATAACCCGGTCAGGATGGGCCGGTTATCTTCTTTGGCGGTGGCGAACACCGTCTGACTGATCATATCTTTGAGCGTGCGGCCTGACACCTGAATATCCCCGGCGCCATCTTCCGGCAGCAGCGGGAATTCATTGGCGTCGATGCCTTTGATGTTGGACACGGTGGTGCCGCAGCGGACGTTGACCGTCTGCGTGACGGAGTCGAGATTCAGATCGACCCGCTCCGGCGACAGGTTATTGACCAGATCGGCCAGGGTATTTTTCGGCAGCGTAATGGCCCCCGCCTGATCGACTTTTGCGCCGATCCAGCAGGTGATGCTCATGCCGAGGCTCATATCCATCGCAGCGAGCTTAAGCCGGGCCTCCTCAGCGCTCAACAGGACATTGCTCAGTACGGGCAGCGTCGGGCGATTTTCAACCGCACGCCCCACGATGCTCAAGCCTTTCGCCAGGTTCTCTTGTCTCACGCTCACTTGCATGGCATTTATTCCAAACTCTCCGATTTTATCCCAAAATTATCACAGAATTATACCTTACGCACATCCAAATTCACAACGGCCAAATGTTCGATCCCGCCTGCTGCCTTAATGTCGAACGAGGAAGCGGGTGTGCTATAATGTCACTGGACAAAAACATGGATAATGAGGTCGTGGGTAATGCAGCTCTTGATCGAGGGCGAGGTCCGTCAGTTTATCCCACTCAGAGACTTTTGCGAGCAGTTCGACCTGCCGGAAGCCTTCCGGGTTTCGCTGTTCGAACCCAAGGATTTCGAGGGTCTGGGACGCATCGAAGATGCGGGTTCCGAATTAAACATCGTCCGTCGGGCCGTGCTCGACGCCATTCCAAGCGCGATGCCGCTGCAAGACTGGCTGGCTTATTTGCCCAACCTGGCTCAATTGTTTGATAACAAGCTGCACGAGGTCAACCCGGAAATCGGGCTGAAGAGTGTCGAAATCGAATACGCCATATCCGGCTTTCAGAATGTGTGCCAGAGCCTGATCTATGCGATGATCCGTGCCCGGGCCGATGGGCAGCCTGCGCCGGAGTTCCAGCAGGTGTATGACGATTGGCTCAACAGCAGCGTGCGCATTTCCTCGACGGTCCATGCCTACCTGCACCGGGGCGAAAACTGGGCCGTGCAGGTGGTGCATACGGCCTATGGGCGGGTTGGCCTGATCATATGGACGGAGAAAGAAACGTATTACGTCCATGACGCCGGCCTGGGCTGCCCGGCGGAAGGCTTTATGTACACCCTGCTGAGTGAAGTGACGTCCCGCATTTTGCAGGCCACGGACGGCCCTGCGACCAACGCCTGAATGCTTTTCTCCCATATCTCGTTGTTTCACGTATCCTCCGCGTAAACTGCGCGGCTGAGGACTCGCAGACAGTCCGTATCCCCGTTGCCAGACCAAAATTTGCATTTTGGATAATATCCACTAAAATTCGGCCTGTGTTTTGGTTATTGCAAGGCTTTTGTATACAATATAGGTTGATTGGTGGGCTGACGACAGCGGGGCAGAGGATGCCTAATTCATTAAGAATTCACGCTCCTTTACTCAAGCCGACATGACTGAACCTAAAATTAATTTATAGAAACCTGGAGAAGTGAGTTTTCTGATGACTGGATACTGCAAACACTGCCACACTACCCACGCCGTCTGGAATCGTCTGAACGATGGGGTGATCTGCGGTTTATGTGGTGCCCGCGAGCGCGACCCACGCGTCGTCCCCGTGAATGCAGCGAACGAAGCGCGCCCTGCCCACCGGGTTGCGGTGTCGCTGGTTCGGGCTGGCCGCTCGTCCTACTAACAAACGACCCATCCCGCATGACCCTGCTGCGGCGCAGGCTGGGGGTTCATCCTTTTCCGGCTCTGCGCCGTTTTTTTGTTTCACCCGACCTTCTTGCTCTGGCAGCCATCTCGCTGTAACCTGATTCCTCGTTGAATATTCTGACCTTTCACCCCGAAATCACGGTCCGGTTGGGGTAGTCCGGGCATATTCCCCCGAATGCGAGTAGCCGCTGCGCAGCGCGCATTGTCCCGGTGGTGCATTTATGCATGGCCTGGAGGAAATGATGCTGCAATTGAGTGTGCTTTTCGAGTATCCTTACTGGATCGGGCTGATCGAAGACGGCCAGTTATTCGCGGTCCAGCATATCTTCGGGGCGGAGCCGAGCGGCGAGGAAGTTTATGCCTTTGTCCAGTGCGATTTTGTCGCCCTGCTGAAACAGACGACGAGCTGGCGGCGCGGGCCATCGCGCGGGAAAAGGACGCGGCCCAACATCGCGGTCACTGAACACGCACAAGGGAGCAGCACCTCATGAAAACCATCGGACTCCTGGGCGGGATGAGCTGGGAATCCTCCCTGCTGTACTATCAGATCATCAACGAAACGGTCAAGGCGCGTCTGGGTGGATTACATTCGGCGCAGTGCCTGCTGTGGTCGTTCGACTTCGCCGAGATCGAAGCTTTGCAAGCGGCGGGCGATTGGCCGCAGGCGACTCAGGCGATGATCGATGCGGCGCGGCGCTTGCAGCAGGGCGGCGCGGACTGCCTGGTGATCTGCACCAATACGATGCACCGGATGGCGGCGGAGGTCCAGGCGGCGGTCGATCTGCCGCTGCTGCACATCGCCGATGCCACCGCCGAGCAGGTGCGGGCGCAGGGGATTCAGGACATCGCGCTGCTGGGCACGCGCTACACGATGGAGCAGGATTTTTACAAAGGCCGCCTGATCGAGCGCTACGGCCTGAACGTGCTGATTCCCGATGCTGGTGGGGTGCAGGTGGTGCACGACATCATCTACGACGAACTGGTGCGCGGGGTGGTCAAAGACACGTCACGGCAGCAGTACCAGCAGGTGATCGGCGAACTGGGGCGGCGTGGGGCGCAGGGTGTCATTCTGGGCTGTACGGAAATCGGGATGCTGATCAAACCGGAGGACAGCCCGCTGCCGGTGTTCGACACGACCTATCTGCACGCGGTGGCGGCGGTCGATTGGGCGCTGGCGGAATAGCGGGCAGTTTTCAGTTTCCAGGGATGAGATGGAATGATCTGGAGCCAATTCGTCGGGCATCAAACCAGGGAAGGGAACGATCATGACTTCAGTGACCCGGTTGGAT
>JAIOHO010000337.1 GCA_019912905.1 Anaerolineae bacterium | reverse complement strand
GTTTGGTACTCAGCATATAATCTTGGTTTCGTTAATCAGTTTCGAACGAGCAGCAACCAGGAGCAGCCTCTCCCTGCTGTGGAATTTCATTATACACCCGCCTGATTAAGGTTCCAGAAAGAAACCAGATGAGTGTTGGATTGGCAGTTGGCGAACGCTCGATAAATGTTCTTTTGCCTTATGACTACCTATCTTACAATAACACTCGCTCAGGACACATTCAATGGGGGTTTGCCAAAATGCACCGCAGCCGTCTGTTTACCGTGTTTACCATCGTGTTCCTCGACCTGATGGGCTTCGGCCTGATTATTCCGCTGCTGCCTTTTTATGCGGAGGCTTTCGGCGCGAATGAAACCGTCGTCGGCCTGCTGGTCGCATCGTATGCCGCCGCACAGTTTATCGGCGCGCCGATCCTGGGCCGCATCTCGGACCGCTATGGACGCCGTCCGGTGCTGCTCATCAGCATTTTTGGCACCTTCCTCAGCCTGCTGCTGTTCGGCCTCGCCAATACGCTGGCGCTGCTGTTTGCCAGCCGCATCCTCGATGGTCTGACGGGCGGCAATATCTCAGTTGCGCAGGCGTATATCGCCGATGTGACCGACGAACGCAGCCGTGCGCGCGGCCTGGGCCTGATCGGTGCAGCCTTCGGGTTAGGGTTCACCATTGGTCCGGCGCTGGGCGGTGTGCTGAGCAGTGTCGGTGCAACCTTCCAGACAGACGGCGGCATCCTGTGGGCCTATGCGCTGCCCGCCTTCGTCGCTGCCGGGATGTCCCTCCTCAACATGTTCCAGGTCTATTTTCTGCTGCCTGAATCGCTGACGATGGAACGCCGGGCAGCATTGGCGGAAAAGCCCGAGGGCCGGTCGGCCTTCAGTCTAGCGGCGCTGATGGAGGCGTTCCGGCGGCCTTATGTCGGTTCGCTGCTTCAGGTGCGCTTCTGGTTCGGGATGGCGTTCTCCATGCTGCAAACCATCTTCCCGCTGTATGCGTCGGTTCAGTTGGGGCTGGGCGCGCGGGATACGGCCTTTGTCCTGACCTACGTGGGCGTGCTGGCGGTCATCACCCAGGGCGGCATGGTGGGCCAACTGACGAAGCGCTTCAGCGAACCGGCTTTGATCTTCAGCAGCGCGGTGATCCTGGCCGTCGGCCTGTTTGCCTGGGCCGTGACGCCGAATGTGCCGGTGCTGCTGCTGGCGCTGGCACCGATTGCCTACGGCGGCGGCGTGCTCAACACCGTCCTCAGCAGCACCCTGACGAAAGCGGTCCACCGCGATGAAGTCGGCGGCATCCTGGGTGTATCGTCCTCGCTGGAGAGCGCGACCCGTGCCCTGTCACCCTCGATCGGCGGCTGGCTGATCGGCGCACTGGGGGCCTGGGCACCGGGCATCTTCAGCGGCACGCTGATGGTGCTGGTGACGATCTATATTTATGTGACCATCGTCCGCCACATCGCACCCGGAGCGGCGGATCAGCCCGCTCAGGTTTAGCGCGCTGCTATGCACGATTTGCGCGTCAGCGGACCAGCAGCGATACGGCCTCGCCCGCTGCTTCCTGCGCCCCATTCACCGGCAGGAAGTAGAAGGCAATGGCGAGAATCAAATAGACGGCCAGCAGCATCGCGCCTTCGAACCAGTTCGATTCGCCATCGAGAGCGATGAAGGCCGCGATCAGCGAGGCGGCCACCAGCGCCACCAGTTCGAAGCTGTTGAACACCAGCAGCAGCGGCTGGCCGAACAGCAGGCTGATGAAGACCAGCACCGGCGCGACAAACAGGGCCACCTGTAAGCTGGAGCCGATCGACACCGCCAGGCTGAGTTCCATTTTGTTCTTGTAAGCGACCTGCACGGCGACCAGATGCTCGGCGACGTTGCCGACCAGCGGAATAATGATGATGCCCAGGAAAAACTCGGTCAGGCCGAGGGTGACGGTGACGCTCTCGACTGCGCCGACCAGGATCTCGCTTAAGAAGACAATCGCAAGCGTCGCGCCAGCCAGCACTATCAGCGCACGCCGCACACTCCAATGGGCGGTATGGGTTTCATGCTCCGCAGTGGCGGGTTCGCGGGTGGTGTGGCGGCCATTGCTGAAGCTGTAGACCACGCTGAGGCCGTAGAGCACGATCATGATGAGCGCGACGCCTTCGCTGAGGCCCAGTTCCGCCGCTTTATCGGGTTCGATGGCCGCATCGAACAGCGAGGGGACCGCCAGCGCGACCAGGGCCAGGATCAGCAGCGTCGAGTTGATGGCCGCGTTGCGCCGGTCGAAGGTTTGAAGCTTGTGTCTCAGACCGCCGACCAGCAGGCTGAGGCCCATCACCAGCAGCAGGTTGCCGATGATCGAACCGGTGATCGACGCCCGTACCAGATCAAACAGCCCTTCGCGCAGGGCGAAGATGGTGATGATCAGTTCGGCGGCATTCCCGAGGGTCGCATTGAGCAGGCCGCCGAGCTTTGGCCCGGTATACACCGACAATTCTTCCGTCGCCTCGCCGATCAGATCCGCCAGCGGGATGATCCCCAGCGCGGCCAGGATGAAAATCAGCACCGGGTCGAGATGCAGCACAAAGTCGGCCAGCAGTGCCAGCGGCACAAACAACAGCATCCCATAGAGTATTTTGCGCACCATAATGATTGCTCTTCCCTGTCTTCCACCAGGCAGACGATGGAACTGCCTTTATCAGAGCAATTTTACGTGACATGCGAGTTTATGCCAGCGGAACCCGCCAGTCTACCTATTCAAAGAGGAGAACATCTGGCGGCTGCCTGACTCGCCTGTCCAGGGGATGATCACAAACCAGAGCATCTGGTCTTGTACCGGGCGGTCGCCGCAGCCCTCCTTCGTCAAGGCTGGACAGCATGATAACTATCTGTGTTTCTTTACCCCCGATGAAGTCCAGGCCCGTGCCCAAGCGCCGAGTCGGGTGTGGTTTGCGGCGGCATCACCATCGGGGGTAAACATGAGCAGGGCTTTACCATGCTGAAATACCGTTTCCGAAAGATTGTCGAGTATTGCCCGCTGCCGCCTAGAACGGACAATCCAGGCTGCATCTGTCGGATAGAGGTGTTAATTGGCAGCCCCGGCTCGCCACAACGAGCCTCTATTGGCTCTCCAGCCATTTCAGCGCTTCATCAGGATCAGAAAACACCTGGACCTTGA
>JAIOHO010000336.1 GCA_019912905.1 Anaerolineae bacterium | reverse complement strand
GAGCGACCCGCCGCGCCCGTCCGTTTACCCGCTGGCGATTGGGTCCACGCTGGCGATTAATGCCCATTCTGACCACAGGGATGAGGCGGCCATCGCTCTCGATTACCTGATCAGCAACCCCGACGTGGTGCTCAACATTGCATCCGGGTTCAACTACAGCGAATGGCTGGTTCCGCTGCACTTTACGGTGGAGGATTTCCCGGAGAATGTCGATCCACGGGTAATGCGCTTCCACTCTGAATTCGCTGCCGCAACCGCCGCAGGCAATTATGGTTATGCCAACTGGACGTTCTGGCCCGGACCAGCAAATACGCAGCTCCGCGTGGAAATTGAAGGAGTCTGGGAGCGTTTGACGACCATTGACGATTACCTGGCCGCACAGCAGGCCGTATGGGAAGAACTTCGTGCCGACGGCAAGACGATTCCCGTTCCTTAGTGCATTTCGAAATCATGGGCTGTGCACAGGGAAGGTGACCGCTGCTCTCTGTGCCAGCCCGATCTGGAGCGAGAAAACGATATGGCAAATTCGACACAGGTGACCCAGATGGTACAGCCTGCACCGCGCAGCCAATGGTTGATGCTGCATGTGGTGCACCCGCTCGGGCGGTGGGCGTTCATCCTGCCGCTGTTAATCGTCAATTCCATCGTCGTGATCGTCCCGTCGGTATCGGGCATTCTGTATGCCTATACCGATTGGAATGGGATCGGTGATGCCCACTGGGTCGGGCTTTCAAACTTCCAGACCCTGTTTCAGGACCCGATATTTTTCAAAGCGTTTAGCAATAACATTATTTATACGGCGCTCTTTCTGACTCTCCCGATCATGATGGGCCTGTTGGGGGCCTATTTGCTGGCGGGAATCACTCATGGGCAGGTCATCTACCGGCTGATCTATTTCATTCCGTACATGTTTTCCAGCGTGATCAATACCCAGATCTGGCGTTACCTGCTTCACCCGAAGTATGGAATCGGCGCAGCGCTGGCGAATTACGGGATCACGTTTCTGGATTTCCCGATCTTTGGGCGACGTGACACGGCCCTGTTCGGCATCGTCTTTGTCGATGGCTGGCACTGGTGGGGTTTTCTGGTCGTGATCTACCTGGCGGCAATGACCCAGGTGGATCGGGAGTTGTACGAAGTTGCGCGCCTGGATGGTGCCACGCGGTTCCAGCAGTTTCGCTTCGTGACCCTGCCGAGCATTCGCCCAACCCTGATCTTCACCCTGCTGATCATCTTTATCGGTACGACTCTGGTCTTCGATCATGTCTACATCCTGACGGGGGGTGGCCCGGCCCACGCGTCCGAGGTGATGTCGACGTATCTCTATACGCAGGCGTTCCAGAACTTCGATGTCGGCTATGCAGCCTCAATCGGGGTAATCCTGTCGCTGTGGGTTTCGGTTCCCTTGCTGCTCTTTTATTATCTGCGGCGGCGCGGCTGGGAAATCTGAAGTGAGCCAATGATCGTTTACGTCATACAAACCAGTGGATAACCAACTTATGGCATTGAAATCTGGACGCGAGCAATCCATTATTCCGAACTATATCGTGCTGACGATCCTGGCTCTGATCGCCTTTCTGCCGATCCTGAGCCTGTTCATGAATTCGTTTAAGACTTCCCCGGAACTCGGCAAAAATCCGCTGGGTGTGCCCGAAATCTGGCATGTGGAGAATTATGCCGAGGCCTGGCAGGTCGGGCGCTATGGGACGATCCTGCGCAACAGCGTGATTATCACCGGCGGAACTATCGTGGGCACGCTGACGCTGGCTGGGCTGGCGGCCTATGCGCTGGCACGCTTGAAACTGCGAGGATCGGATCTGCTGACCTTCTACTTTTTAGTGGGGACAAGCGTTCCGGCTCAGTTGTTTATCGTGCCATTGTTTATCATGTGGCGAGATTTGAACC
>JAIOHO010000335.1 GCA_019912905.1 Anaerolineae bacterium | reverse complement strand
CCTTGAAACGGACGTTAATGATGACTCTGTTGGTTGCGCTGATGCTGCCGGACTGCACAAATAGCTTCGCCTTTCTAGATCGAGCTTTGATCCCTACGACTGATGCCACGACCCAGGGCCGTCAGGTTTTCGAGCGTATCTGCGCACAGTGTCATGGTGCAAATGGTGAAGGTGATGCCAACGCGCTGCGTGCGCCATCACTTAATGCCAGTGGTGAGGCATGGCGTCATTCACAAAGGCGTATTCGGCGCATAATCGAAAATGGTGGACGAGTCATGCCGCCTCTACGCGACCAACTCAGTGAGGCAGAAATCGAGGCTGTGATTGCCTACCTGCGCACACTGTGGACTTCCGAACAACTCGCCAGGCACGAGGCATCCTAGTTAAACATGCTCAAGCTTTAGCATCAAATCATGTGTTTTTTGCTTCCCTCACGGAGAATGGAACCAGGATGTCAGATACACCTTCTACGAACAGTGTGAACGACGAAACCTTTCGTCGGTTCCAATCCACTCACCAGGGACAGCTAATCCGTCCAGGTGACGAAGTCTATGATGAAGCCCGCAGGGTGTGGAACGGCATGATTGATCGCTACCCGGCGCTCATCGTTCGCTGCGCGGGTGTCGAGGATGTCATCGCCGCTGTGAATTTCGCCCGTGAGAATCATCTGCGGGTGGCTGTGCGTGCGGGTGGACATAGCGTAGCGGGACATGCGACCTGTGATGAAGGCCTGGTCGTTGATCTGTCCATGATGAAACACATTCAGGTTGACCCGGCAGCCCATACTGCTCGTGTTCAGGGAGGTGTTACCTGGGGCGAACTGGATGCGGCAACCCAGGTCCATAGCCTTGCGACGCCCGGTGGCCTTGTTTCGGTTACCGGTATTGCCGGACTGACACTTGGCGGTGGATTCGGTTGGCTCCGCAACAAGTATGGCTTGAGCTGCGACAATCTGATCTCGGCAGAGGTGGTCACGGCGGATGGCCGTGTCATTACGGCCAGTAAGGACGAAAACCAGGACCTGCTGTGGGGTTTGCGCGGCGGTGGCGGCAATTTTGGCATCGTCACCACATTCGAGTACCAGTTGCATCCGGTCGGGCCAGATGTGATGTTCGTCTTTGTGCTCTATGATGGCACAGGCGAAAACTTGAACAAAGGCCTTCGCTTTTATCGTGACTTCTGTAAGCGTGTGCCGGACGAAGCGAGTACCATTGCCGTATGTGGGAAAGTCCCCCCGGAGCCGGCGTATCCGGCGGAGCTTCATGAAAATCCTTATGTGCTGTTCGGCGGTCTGTATGCGGGACCAGTCGAGGAAGGCAAGCGAGTGTTGCAGCCCTTACTTGATTTTGGTCAACCGCTGCTTGATTACAGTGGAATCCAACCCTATGTCGATGCACAAAAAGCCTGGGACGCCGATTATCCCGATGGCAAACGCTACTACTGGAAATCGCTCAACCTGATAAGTCTGGATGACCACGCCATTCAGAGAATCGCCAATCATGCCCGACAGCAGCCATCCGTACATAGCACCATCGACCTGTGGCATATCGGCGGGGCAGTGGCGCGTGTAAGCGCAGAAGCCAGTGCCTTTCATGGCCGACAGGCTGCTTTCTTACTCAGCCCGGAGGCCAATTGGGAGGACGAAGCGGACGATAAAGCCAACATAGTCTGGTTACGCAACTTTATTGCGGACATGGCACCCTTCTCCGATGGAAGCCGCTATCTCAATTTCGCAGGCTTCCAGGAGGAGGAGGAGATGATGCGCAAAGCGTTTGGTTCACAGTACGAGCGGTTGGTGGCACTGAAGAACAAATATGACCCCACCAATCTGTTCAACCTGAACCAGAACATCAAGCCGACTGTGTAGGTTGCCGTGGCTCTGGTTATCCACATCATGTTCGCAGATGCTATAGAAAAAGAAGAACACCGAATTGTTGATGAGCTATGAGGATGAATTGATAGGTTAGGTTGACACAGTCATTCGATGATATGTTTGATCATGGGCGGACTCTGTTTATCACAGCCTTCAATCGCTGCGATGGGCAGGGAAGACCAGCAACCACCGGCACGGGCATCAATCGGGAGCCCAATCAACCCGCCTTCAGCCGCGTGTCTGCACCCGATTCCAATGCCTGCTCCGGTTGCCACAACCAGCCGCGACCTGGCGGCGCTGGAGATTTCGTCGCCAATGTATTTGTGCTGGCGCAAGCGGCAGACCCGGTTCTGGATACGATTTCGGATGATTTCAGCAACAATCGCAACACCCTGGGCATGTTTGGAGCCGGGCCGATTGAAATGCTGGCCCGGGAAATGACGACCGACCTCCAGCGTATCCGCGAGGACGCCCTGGCTCAAGCCCAGGTAACAGACCAACCCGTGACGGCTTCGCTGGATACGAAAGGCGTCCACTTCGGGACGCTGACCGCATATCCTGACGGCACGCTCGATACCAGTCACTGTGAAGGGGTCGATGCCGATCTGATCATCAAGCCCTTCCATCAGGCCGGGGTGGTCACTTCAATCCGAGAATTTACCGTGAATGCCATGAACCATCATCATGGGATGCAGGCTGAAGAATGGTTTGACCTGGTGCAAGGCAGCCGGGACTTTGATGAGGATGGTGTCGAACAGGAACTGACCATCGGCGACATTACCACAGCGACGATCTGGCAGGCGGCATTGGGAACCCCGAGTCGCCGGATGCCTGACGATCCTCAGTTGTTGGCGCTGGTCGAGCGTGGTGAAGAAGCTTTTGCTGAGATCGGCTGCGCCTCGTGCCATGTCCCGGAATTGAAGCTGGAATCCCGTTTCTTCGTGGAACCCAATCCATTTAACCCGGAAGGTACGTTTGCCGATGGGACGCAGGCGTTCAGCTTTGATATGACCCAGGAGGGCGACTCGCCCCGACTTGAACGCGTGGGTGACGGGGCCGTCGTCCGAGCTTATACGGACTTGAAACGGCATGATCTGTGTGACCCAACGGGTCTGCCCGACGCGATTCGCTTCTTTTGCGACGAGCAGCTAGCGCAGAACCAGCCCGATCAGGATGGCAAACCAGGGACCGAATTCTTCCTCACGCGCAAGTTGTGGGACGTGGGCAACTCTGCGCCTTACGGTCACCGGGGGAACCTGACCACAATCGCGGAGGCGATTCTTATGCATGGCGGTGAAGCACGGGCCAGCCGGGACGCCTTTACGGAATTGCCATTCGAGGACCAGCAGGCTGTTGTCGATTTTCTGCGGACGCTCCAGGTCCTGCCGCAGCAATCTGCATAGCTGCCGAAAAGGACACTGTTGATACATTCAATCTGGGCCCTAAATCTCAACGGTGTCCATACGCTCTAAATTTCTGAGCGCGGCTCTGCAAACCTGGTCGGCGAAGATACGTTTTGCAATGTAGCGTCATGTGTTTTTCAACGGGCTGGGTCATTTTCGTCCTATTTTTATCTATGCAAAAGGGAGTTTGCGTTGGTTACTGGTCAGTTGCCTAAGCGACGGCCTCAAAAGCGTGCGCGATCTGGCCGCTGGTGATGACCGCCATCCGCCGCCAGGAATTTGAGACCCTGGACGATGCTCAGTTTATTCCAGGAACCGGTTCCTGCGAGGTTCGGCAAGCCGCGAGGGGAACGGGCGGATCGCAGCGAAGGGATCGGGCCGAAAGTGAATAGGGCGGGCGTCAGGTCATCAGCGTCCTGGGGAGGTTCGGCTTAGACGGCCAGGGTCACGCCGGTTTGGGGACAGGCGCACAGACCCGGCCCCCAGGCCTGGGGGTCCGCGGGCACCCCAGGCATGGGGGGGGGTGGAGCCGCTGGTTTTCCTCGCACAAGTGGTCTAAAATCACTACCGATTATTGATACAAATCGGTAGCTATTAGGAGGTCGCAAGCATGTCAGATTATCTGCTCCTCATCGAGAAATATTTTGGCCCCCATTTACGGCATTTGGAGCAAGCATGGTCTGAGGGCGCACTCGCAAAGCCACATTTTGCCCTCATCGCATCTTATTCTGATCGACTGGAAAGGAGACTTCGCTATATTGAACCACTTGGACAAACCCAGGCAATTGTCGATGAGATCGGCGACAAAGACCCAAACATCTTGGACAAGCGCTTGATGAATGCGTTGGCGGAAATACGCACGTTGTCGCATCTGCACCAGCAGGGTTTTACTGGGCTACAAAAAGTAATGTCATTCGCCGATATTGTGGGTGAACATGGGGGACAACGGTACGCCTTTCAAGTCACCCGGATCACAACGCCAGTTTCGGACGAAATCTCCAGACTCAATCGGAAGGCCAAGCAATCACCGCGTACAGGCTCTCCCTGTGGTGAGCTTGAAGCGATATATCATAATTACGAAAAGCCACTTTTGAATTTCTTCCGACCTTCTATTAAAAGCAAGAACCAGACGTTCCAGAAATGGTCACAGACAGATGTCTCGCGCTGCATTGTGGTGGTGACCAGCGACGAAAACCTGCAAGACTCGATGGTTGTTCGCCACATTGCCTGCCGACAAATACGCAAAGCGATCAAGTCATTGCATGACAAGACGAAACTCCACTTTGAGGAGTTATGGTGGCTTCCCGATCTAGAGTGTGGTGCACGCTTCGTAGTTGACCCTCAGCAGGAGGAAGTTCACTGTTTTGTGGGTTGGCGGGATCGGGAAGACCCCTTTACTGATCCCGATTGCTCGGACTATCGTGAGGTTGATTTGGGTTCACCGATGCCAGCTTACTTGTAGGAGATAAAAAATGGACCCCACGAATAAAAGTATGCTCGTGAACGATCTGCCCGATGTGTTAGCCGCCATCGGCCAGGCCGCCAATCACGCCGCTGCTCGTCACCTGTTTAAGGACTACCGTGCCCGCCGGGCCGAGAACACCCTGCGCCGCCAGGACGCCGATCTGGACCTGTTTGCGCACTACCTGGCTGCCGTGGGCATCACCGCCGACCGCGACGAACTGGCCGTGGACCCCGACGCCTGGCGCGGCATCACCTGGGGGCTGGCCGCCGCCTTCGTCCAGTGGATGTTGCAGCAGGGCTACGCCGTCACCAGCGCCAACGTGCGGCTCTCGACGGTCAAGACCTATGCGAAACTGGCGTTTCAGGCCGGGACCCTCGACGCGACCGAGTACGCCCTGATCCGGGCGGTCGCGGGCTACAGCCGGGTAGAGCGCCAGCGCCTCGACGAAAAACGGGCCGCCGCCGAGTTGCCGACTCGCCGGGCGGCCAGCAAAAAGGCCGAAGCGGTGCGCCTCACCCCGGCCCAGGCGAAGGCGCTCAAAACCCAGCCGGACACGCCCCAGGGCCGCCGCGACGCGGTGCTGATGAGCCTGCTGCTGGATCATGGCCTGCGCTGCGGCGAGGTGGCGCGGCTGGACGTGACGCACGTCGATCTGAAGAGCGGCGAATTGAAGTTCTACCGCCCCAAGGTGGACCAGGAGCAGACCCACCGGCTGACCGCCGATGCGCGCCAGGCATTGCAAGCCTATTTCGACGCCGGGGACGCCCCGGCAGTCGGGAAGCTGCTGCGGGGCAGCCGCAAGGATGGCCGCCTGGCCGCTGCCGGGATGAGCGCGCGGGCGATTACCCAACGCGTGCAGGTCCTGGGGGCGGACATCGGGGTTGTGGGGCTGAGCGCCCACGACTGCCGCCATGATTGGGCCACCCGCGCCGCGCGGAAAGGCACCGACCCGTTTGCGCTCCAGGAGGCGGGCGGTTGGAACTCGCTGGCGATGCCGCGCCGCTATGTCGAGGCCGCCCGGATCGCCAACGAAGGCGTCCATCTGGATTAGCGGGACGTTATGACCGGCGGCCCGAAGCCGTCAAACAGCAGGCCGCCCAGAAACTGCATTTCCCCTACCAGCGGCGGCGTGTCTAGGTTCGACCACCCCTTTGGTCAAAAGTGAACCGGGGATCTCGTGGGAGGGTGTTGGGAACCGGTTCCCGAAACGTGACCGGTTCCTGACAAAGTGTGGTAAAGGTAACAAAACGCAGGGACACTACGCCGGGGCCACTGTTCTATGCGTTGGCGAAGGGTGGCAAGCTGACCGGCAGGCGCATGAGCGCTCAGGCCGCCTACTACATGGTCGGCGGGCGCGCCGAACGCCTGGGATTGAAGAAGATCGCCCCACACGACTTCCGGCGGACGTTCATCGGGAATATGCTGGATGCCGGGGTGGATCCCGTGACGGTGGCGGGCATCACCGGTCATGCCAGTGTCGATATGCTCAAGCGCTACGACCGCCGACCAGAGCGGGCCAAACAG
>JAIOHO010000334.1 GCA_019912905.1 Anaerolineae bacterium | reverse complement strand
ATCAATGCGTCTTCCCCCTCCGCTTTCTTGAGCGCGCCGAGCACGATGGTCGCCGGTTCGATGCTCAGAAAGGCTTCCGGCTGTTGGGGGGCACCGGACAGGGGCGAGGGCGGGTAATAGGCGAAGAAACGTTCCAGCGGCTGGTTGAGTTCGAGCGCCGCTGGGATCAACTGGGCAGCGATCGCATCCCCATCGGCACCAGCCAGCAGCCGAAAGCCGGTGTCGATCTGCGTCTGGTCCATCCATGTAAACGACTGATCCGTGTCTAATCCATCCGGGCTTTCGTCCCAGTGGCAGTGGACGCCGCCGCGCGTGATGCTCAGGTTGAGGGTGCCATCCGGCGAGACGTCGAACCCATTCTGCCCATTGTTAGCGATTCCGACCGTCATCGCCGCCGATTCCAGGCGCACCCAGCGGGCATAGGGATGCTCGGTCGCGTCGGTGGTGCGCTCTGCGGCACCATAGGGCACCTCGCAGATGGCCCGCACGGTGGGCATGTCGAACGGCATTTGAAGCTTGATCATCTTGCGGCGGGCCTGCATGTGGATGCGCGTGTGCAGGTCGATATAGGGCAGGTCCGCATACAGCCTGAAGCGCAGCGAGGCGCGGGTGTGCTGCCAGCCCACCAGACATTCGACTTCCACGAATACCGGCCCCTGGGCGATGATCCGCAATGCCGGTCCCTGATGGCCTTCGGAACCTGCGTAATTGCCCACTTCGTCCGGGCTGAGGGCTTCGAATGGACTCACAGGTTCATTGAACACGGCCCGTGACATGCCGCCCCAGGCATGGGCGACGTCCTGCATGGCAAACAGGCGCAGGGGCGCTTTCAGGAGGCTGCGCCCACTGGCCCGGTCGATCAGCTCCACGGGGGCTGCGTGCTCTCGCGAAAATCGGATCATCCACCAGTTGGTTTCGACGGTGATACCGCCTTCATCCTCGCGGACATTGAGCGGTTTGGTGGGTGCGACCGGGGCCTGCTCCACCCGGATTTCGTAGCGGCGCGCACTGAGCGGCGGGACTTCAGCCGTAAAGCCGATGAAGGGCTGCCAGTTGCCGCTGCTGAGGACGATGGACGATCCGCCGCTGGATTGGGAAGCCACCGGCTGACCATGATCGTCATACAACGTATAGTCTGGCCGCTGGCGCGGTGCGCGGTATTCGCTGAGGAAATTAATTCCGACAGCGGATTTCATCGGCGTCGAATGGGGATTGAGCACATAGACCGGGATCGTACCGGGGGTGGGCGCTACATTCGGCAGCAGGGCATGCTGGCTGCGCGCGATGATGCGGCGGGCGACATCCCCGGCATAACCGTACATGTCGTGGACACCGGGTAAGGCATCTTCCAGCAGGGAGCCGCACAGGACATCGTGGAAGGTATTGAACATCAGCCGCTTCCAGGCTGTGCGCAGTTCGCCGGCAGGGTAGGGACGGCCATAGCGCCACCAGGCTGCCGCCGCCCAGCGCTCCGCCGAGGCCAGCAGCGCTTCGCCTTCGCGCATCTCGCGTTTGATCGGCGCGACGGACGTATAGGTGCCTGCCAGGACGCGCTGAAGCTCCCCCTTGTGGACCGGGTAACGTTCGAAATTGGAACGGACTCGGTCGAGATAGGCTTCGGGCGTGCTGTGGCGGACTTCGACGTCGCTGTCTGCGGTTTCGGCGATGAGCTGGCGGAACAGGTCCAGTTCGTGAGCAGTCGCGCCGCCGCCGTGATCGCCCAGACCCCAGGTCACCAGCACGTCGTCACCGGTGGCGCGGGCGATTTCGATGCCTTTGCGGGCCTGATCGAGCGAGGTGCCGTGCTCAGGTGTCGGTGTCGTATACCAGCCGGAACTGGGGCGGACCGTCAGCACCTGCGTGCCATCGATCCCTTCCCAGCGGTAAGTGGGGTTGGGCAGGTCCATCTGGGTCGCGTCAGGACGACAGTGGACATACAGCGAAAAGCCGCTCTGCTTGAGCAGTTGCGGCAGCGAGCCAGGATGCCCGAACGAATCGAAGTTATAGGCGACTGGGGAGCGCACGCCGAATTTTTCTGCAAAGTAACGCCGCCCTTCGAGAATCACGCGGGCAATGGTTTCGCCGCCGGGGAGATTGACATCCGGCTGCAAATACCAGCCGCCGGTGATGTTCCAGCGGCCCTGCCGGACACACTCGCGGATGCGCTCGAACAGCGGCGGGTCGTACTCCTCGACCCATTCGTAAAGCAGGCTTTCGTTGTGATTGAAGATGAATTCGGGATAGCGATCGAGCAGGTTGGCCGCCGTGCGGAAGGTTGAGACGGCTTCGCGCGCGCCTTCTTCCCAGGACCACATCCATACCGGGTCGATGTGGGCGTTGCAAAACAGGTGAACAATCGGTTTCGAGTCAGACATGAATAGCTCCAGCAAGAGTTGTAAGTAAGCAAATGATCATCAGCCGACCGGGGTCAGCAGGGTTTTGACTCCCTGTTTGGAATCAAACTTCTGAAAAGCGTTCTCCCATTCGGTGATGGCAAAGGTGTCGGTAATGAGGGGTGCGGTCCGCACCACGCCTGCATCCAGCAGTTTGAGGGCTTTATCCCAGGCTGAGGGTACACTGGCATTGCTGCCAGTCACGACCAGTTCCTTATAGCAGACCTGATCGAGATCCCAGGCGATGGGCTTGCCGAACAAGCCGATCTGGACATAACGCCCGCGCCGCCGCACCAACTTCAGTAGCTGCGCAGCGGCGGGTCCCGCGCCGGAACATTCGTAGACGACATCCGCCCCCAGACCTTCCTGCGTCAGATCGGCCATCAGGTCTTCGGGCGACTCGGCCTGGATATTGACGGTATGGTCTGCGCCGAGTTCGCGGGCCAGCGCCAGACGGCGTTCGTCCACGTCCGTGCCCAGAACGACCACCACTGCGCCTGCTGCTTTCACGACCTGGAGGGTGAGCAGGCCAATCGCCCCCGGACCCGCGATGACAGCGACATCCCCAGGGCTGATGGTGGGTGTGTTGAGGACGCCGTGCACCACACAGGCCAGCGGTTCCGTCAGCGCGCCCGCCCGAAAGTCGATGCTTTGCGGCAGTCGGTGGACATTTTTAGCCGGGACGATCACGTACTGGGTGAAGCCGCCGTTGACGCCGGAGCCGATCGACAATCGGTTCAGACACAGGTTATTCTGCCCACGGCGGCAGTACATGCAGACACCGCAGGTGGCGTAGTACGTCTCCGTCGTGACTCGCATTCCAGGGTCGAGACCGGAGACATCCGGCGCGAGGTCAGCAATTTCACCAGCAATTTCGTGGCCCAACACCACCGGTGGTCTGGAACGGAATTCATCTTTGTAGATATGCAGGTCGGTGCCGCAGATGCCCGCAGCCTGGACCCGGATTTTGACCTGGCCGGGGCCGGGTGCGGGTTCGTCAATATCGCGGAGTTCGATTTGCCCCACGCCTGGGGCGACTTTCATCACTGCTTTCAAGGGACTCTTCTCCTTTTGGGCCGATTATGCCGCGAGAACGATAATCCGGCTATGGGGTTGTCGTGTGCATACAGGCGCAATATCATCTGGGGCAGGTTGGCCGCACAATCGGAGGGAGGCAGGATATGCATCGCATTACGATGTTAGGCACCGGGTTGATTGGCCTGTTTTACACGATGGCGCTGCACGGCCAGCGCCGACCGGATCGCGTGCATCAGGTCTATTCCCGCAGCGCTGAACGCGTCCGGCAGTTTGCCGACGAGTGGGCTGTTCCCAAATGGACGACCGATCTGGCCGCGGCGATCCACGATCCCGAAACGGATACGGTCGTGATCGGCCTGCCCAATCATCTGCACGAAGAGTCTGTTACGCTGGCGGCTGAAGCCGGAAAAGCCGTGCTGTGCACCAAACCGCTGGGCCGCACAGCCGCCGAAGCCCGGCGAATGCTGCGCGTTGTCGAGCAGGCAGGCGTGTTTCACGGCTACCTGGAGGATCTGGTGTATACGCCCAAAACGTTGAAAGCGGCCCGGTCCATTCGCGAGGGGGCTGTTGGGCGGGTCTTGTGGACGCGGTCGCGCGAGGCGCACCCCGGTCCGCACAGCGATTGGTTCTG
>JAIOHO010000029.1 GCA_019912905.1 Anaerolineae bacterium | reverse complement strand
GCATAACGCCGATGTCGTCATCGGGTCGCGCATGGCGGGTATCGAAAGCAAGATGCCCCTGACCCGGCGCGTCGGCAACACGATTTTCGCCTTCCTCATCAGCGCGATCGCGCACACGCGCATTACCGACAGCGCCAGCGGCCAGCGCATCCTCAAGCGCGAGGTATTGGAAAAGCTTTACCCGCTGCCCGATGGCCTGAATTTTACGCCGGTGATGAGCACGCGCGCCCTGCACGAAGATATCAAGATGATCGAAGTGCCGATCAAGTATGAAGAACGCGACGGCGAAAGCAAGTTGAGCGTCGTCAATGACGGCCTGCGCTTCCTGCTCAGCATCCTGGGCACGGCATCGGTGTATAATCCGGTGCGGCTGCTCGGCGCACTGTCGCTGGGCGCAGTGGTCCTGGCAGCCCTGGCACTGCTGCCCTGGGTCCTGGCGATCAGCAGCGGAGTCGAGAACCGCAGCGGGTATGCGAACCTGCTGTTCCTGGCGATGACCCTGGCAATCGTCGCGGTCAACCTGTTCAGCATCGGCACCGTCTTCAATTATATCGTCTCGCTGTTCCACCGCAGACCGATCCGACAGGGGTTGTTTGGACGCCCGGTTTTTCGCCGTCCCCTGGAGCATCGTTTCGGCACGATGGGCGTGGGCCTGCTGCTTGTGGGCGTGGTCATGTTCGTGCTGGCAATCTTTGTTCCCAACGGCAGTGAACCGGCCTGGTTCCTGCTCGTCCCCAGCGCGATGTTTGTGATGACCGGTATTCAACTGCTGACGAGCTGGATGCTGGTGTACCTGCTGACCGAATTGAGCAAACGCGAACTCAAAGCTGAAGCCGACCTGGGCATTCATATGGAAATGGACGTCGCTGAAGAAGAAACACTCATTTTGCCCGTTGGCGATAAGGCGCTCGTATAGCGCGCCGAGGGAGAGAAAGTCTATGGCAGACACCAGTAAGTTTACCAACACGATGTATGACGCCGCACGCAAAGCGGCGTATCGCAGTGCCGAAGTTTACGCCGGTGGCGAGATGACCGGCAGCAAAGAACTGCCGCAGCCGCTGCGCGAGAATCTGGGCACACGCCGCGTACCCAAAGTGTCGAACGTCCGCTTCCCGGATGCTGATCCGATTGTGGGCAAATTCATTCAGGAAAACGAAAAACACAATGTCGATGTGGTGCTGGTCAACCCGCCCGCGCCCGATGGCAAAAGCATCTGGATTCGCACCCAGCACCGTGTAGGCCGCCGCAGTCGTGAGAATATGATCTGGGGACAGGTCGAACTGGCTCAGATGGCTGCCATCCTCTACCCCGATTATCGAGTGGCGATTATCGACGCCATTGCGGAACGCATGACCTGGCCGGAATTTGAAGCCAAAATCAACGAAATGAAGCCGCGTTTTTATGTGACGCACGTGACTGCGCCGACGCTCACCAACGACATGTACGGCTGCTTTGTCGCCAAAACGCTCGGCGCGATCACCATCACCTTTGGCACGCACGTCACCCCGCTGGCAATCGAGACGATGCGGCCTCACCCGGCGCTGGATTACATCCTGCGCGGCGAGCCGGACATGACCCTGCGCGAAGTCGTCGATACGATTTCGGGCAAGACGGAATTCAGCGAGGAAGTCGAGCATCTTTACCGCAGCACCGACGCAGAATGGGAACCGAAAGCTGCCGAGATCGACCTTACCACCGGCCAGTACGATATGACCCACGTCAAAGGGCTGGTGTGGCGCTCCAAAGGCGAGAT
>JAIOHO010000333.1 GCA_019912905.1 Anaerolineae bacterium | reverse complement strand
CGCGAGACCCTTCAGTTATGCTGGGCGTGCCGCAATGTGCATATCGACACGTCGGGTTCTAACCAGTGGGTGCGCTGGGTGGATGGCGACTGGACGGTCAAAAAGCTGTTCCGAAAATACATGGAAACGATTGGCCCCGAGCGGATCATCTTTGGCAGCGATTCCAGCTATTTCCCGCGCGGGTTTGCCATCCGTTATTTGCAGGATCAGATTCGTGACTGCCGCGAGCTGGGCCTGACCCACGAGCAGCTTCAATTGATCTTCAGCGGGAACGCCGCCAGATTGTTCAAAATGGCGTGATATTATCGTCTGGCTTCAGGAGGTAAGGAGGTGAACTCAGCGCAGAATTGTCGAACGCACCCTGACAGAGTGTCCGATAAGGTACTAGATTCTGCAAAACTCGAATCAAGGAGTCTCTCGATGCATAAGCATAAACCTTTCATAATCGCCCTCAGCCTGCTGCTGGCACTCCTGTCGCTGGTACTGGTCCAGCCGCAGATGGCCGTGGTTGCCCAGGATGACGTGGTCGAGATTGAATACTGGCAGTATTTCTTTGACGCCCGCGTCAAAGCCATGGATCAGCTGATTGCCCAGTTTGAAGCCGAAAACCCTGACATTCACGTGATCCACAACAGCGATATTCCTTACGAGGAATTTATTAATAAGATAGCCGCGTCCGCGCCAGCCGGAGTAGGGCCGGATGTCGTCACCCTGTTCTATGGCTGGATTCCCTCCTGGGTCGATGCCGGGTATCTGACCCCGCTGCCGCAGGATGAGTTCCCGCATGACTGGATCGAAAGCTACTTCTCGCCGATGGTGTCCGAGTCCCAATTCCAGGGTGAATACTGGGCGATTCCCACAGCGGTGCGCTCGCTCGCTCTGCTCTGGAACAAAGACCTGTTTGAAGCTGCGGGCCTGGACCCCGAGAAACCGCCGACGACGACCGATGAATTCCTCGATATGGCGCAAAAACTGACGACGTATGACGACGCCGGCAATATCACGGTGGAAGGCTTTGCGCCGGAAATGACGGGGCAGGCACATCAGTGGTTCCGCGAAGTGTTGGTGCGCCAGTACGGTGGGGTGCCTTACAGCGATGACAACAAGACGGTGATGTGGAACAGCCCGGAAGGTTGCGAGGCTTTTACGTATCTGTCCGATTTTGAAACGCAATATAAGACGGGCAGCAATGACCTGTTCGAAGGCTCCACACAGGCCTTCCTGAATGGGAATGAAGCCCTGCACATCGATGGCTCGTTCCGCATCGGCTCGATCAAGGCCAACGCGCCCGACCTCAATTACGGGGTGGCTGAACTGCCGGTGGGTCCGAATGGTGAAAAATCGACATTTGGCTCTTACTGGACGCATGGCATCACCCGTAAGGCGGCTCAGGACGAGAAGAAGCTGGAAGCCTCGATTCGCTTCCTGAAGTTCATCACTTCCGCGGAGGCGGGTACATTGTGGGTGAATCAAGTGGGCGAGCTGCCTGCTCAGTTGGAAGCCGCTTCCGACCCGGCCCTGCTCGAAGATCCGATCCTCGGCCCATTTGCTGCTGGCCTGGGATATGCCCACGCCACGTTCTTTGTAGATGAAGCGCAGCAGCGGCAGCATCTGATCGATGCCTACGACTCGATCCGCCTCCTGGGGACCGACCCATGTGAGGCGCTGAATGAGGCTGCGGTACTCGAACAAGAACTGCTGGATGGCTTCTGGGCCAATCACTGATTGATTTGGGCTTCGACTTAACGTTATTAGGGTGGACTGCGCCAGGTTTCCCAATCTGGTGCGGTCCCATTTTGTTGTGCGGTTCGACTCTCTACGTGAAACCTTGTGACCGGGCGGTGGTCTATGTTCCAACTGACACTTGCGAGGCGGAAGATCGTATGGGCCTATGTGTTTTTGTTGGTGCCCCTGATATTCTTCCTTTACATTCGCATTTACCCCACGCTGTATGCGTTCCAGATCAGTTTGTATGACTGGAATCCACTGGCCGTCGATCAGCCGTTTGTCGGGCTGCAAAATTATCAGACTCTGCTGGATGAGCTGGCAAAGCCGAAATCGGTCACGCGAGCCGCCTTTGTCAATACCGCTCATTATGTGATTCTGGGCACGCCGCTGCAACTGATCTTCGCGCTGGGGATCGCGCTGATGCTGAATGAAATTCGCCGCTTGAGCGCGTTCTACAGGGTCGTCTTCTTCATGCCCTTCGTCACCTCAACGATTGCTGTTTCATGGGTCTTTCGATGGTTGTACCAGCCGCAATATGGCCTGGTAAATGTCTTGCTGTCTTTGTTCTCGCTGCCTCAGCAGCCTTTCCTGAAAAGTCCGACGCAGGCGCTTTACTCGATTCTGGCGATGGTCATCTGGCAGGGGCTGGGCTTCGCGGTGGTGATCTTCCTGGCGGGGTTGAAGCAGATCCCGCGCGTGTATTATGAGGCGGCTGAGGTCGATGGCGCGAGTCGCTGGCAGACCTTCAGGAATATCACGCTGCCGCTTCTGAACCCCAGCATTGTTTATCTGGTCGTGCTGCAAACGATCAGCTTCTTGCGCATGTTTGCGCCGGTGTTGGCAATGACCAATCAGGGAGATGGTGGGCCGCTCAACTCGACGACGACGGTCGTACTGCGTGTGTATCGAGAGGCATTCCAGCGTTTCAACATGGGCTACTCGTCCGCCTTGACGGTCGCCTTGTTTGTCATCATCCTTGTGATTACGGTGATTCAGCTGCGGGTGACCAGCCGCACGGTCGAGCTATAGGGAGGCTTTATTATGGAATCGATTAGCCCGCAATCCACCTTTTCTCGCGCCGCTGAACCATCTGGCAGTCGATCGCGCCAGGGCACGTGGGTCAAAATCGCCTCCTATGTGCTGCTGTCACTGGTTGGCATTACGATGGTCGTTCCCTTTATCTGGATGGTTTCGACGTCGTTCAAGACAGCAGCCGAGATTTTTAAGCCCAATTTCTTCCCCTCGAGCCTGACATTTGAAAATTACCAGGAAGTCCTGTTCAATACCGAGCTACCCCGCTGGTACTGGAATACTCTGGTCGTGGCGCTCATCAGTACGCTCAGTGTCGCGTTTTTCGATTCGCTGACGGGCTATGTCTTTGCCAAGTACAATTTTCCGGGCAAGCGGATTATCTTCGTCCTGTTCCTGAGTTCGCTGATGGTGCCGACGGAG
Organism: Anaerolineae bacterium; assembly: GCA_019912905.1. Classification (GTDB taxonomy): domain Bacteria; phylum Chloroflexota; class Anaerolineae; order Aggregatilineales; family Phototrophicaceae. The sequence continues at coordinate 544 of JAIOHO010000333.1, read as the reverse complement.
ATGCTGATTATCCCCTGGTATCTGATGTCCGTAAGCGGTTTTCTTGGCTCGACGTGGGTCGATACCTATTGGGGCATCGCGTTTCCCGGGTTGATTACAGCTACCGGGGTCTTCCTGATGCGGCAGTTTATGACGGGCGTGCCCGATGAGCTGTTGGATGCTGGACGAATCGACGGAGTGCATGAATTCGGGCTGTTCTGGCGGATCGCACTGCCGCTCAGTCTGCCAGCGGTGGGTGCGTTGTGCATCTTCAATTTTCTGGGCAACTGGAACGCGTTTATCTGGCCGTTGATCGTCACCTCAACGCGCGAAATGATGACCCTGCCGGTCGGCTTGCTGTTCTTTTCAAACGAAGCGTCCTCAGACTGGCACCTGATAATGACCGGTGCGACGCTGTCCGTTCTGCCGCTGCTGACAATCTTCGTGTTTTTCCAGCGCTATATTATTGAGGGCGTAACCCTGTCTGGCCTGAAAGGTTAACGACAACGCATGGCCGAACGATCCGCTAAGTTTCCGCATCCGCTTTACGAGCAGTACGTTCTAC
>JAIOHO010000028.1 GCA_019912905.1 Anaerolineae bacterium | reverse complement strand
GTGTCCCGGTGAGCACGAACGTCAGCCCGTGCAGCGAATTGCTGGCGGCGGCCTTTTTCTCCGCCTGCATGTTCACCCCAGCCTGCTTCATCTTGTCGATGACACGCTGGTTGTGGGCATCGGCAAACCAGTTGACGATATTCTCGACCAGGATCGGACCGAGTCCCTCGATGCGCAGCAGCGGTGCAGCAGCCTCGACCATGCGAGTCAGCGGTGCGGCCAGAGCATCGGCATCGGCGTCAATTGTCTCGTACAGCGGCTTCAGCAGGCGCTTGAGGCGCACGTCGATGTCCGGCACGTTGATGTAGCGTGGGGCCAGTTCGACCAGTGGGTCGCGCAGCCGGTCGAGGCTGCGGAGAACATCGTCGGTTTCGCCGAACAGGTTGCCCTGTGTGGCTTGCAGCAATGGCGCGGCAGCCTGGTGGAAATCGGCTTCGGCGGCTTTGACCTGCCGGGACAGTTCCAGCAGCGCATCAATCGAGTCGAAGTGATTCACCAGCAGGGCGGCCACGGTGCTGCCCACGCCATCCACTCCCAGTGAGGTCAGTAACTGGGCGAGGGGACGATGTTTGGCCTGCTCGATCGAGTCCATCAGATTCTGGACTTTCTTGTCCGCGAAACCTTCGAGTTCCAGCAGCGGTTCCGGCTTAAGGGTAAACACGTCGGCTTCATCTTGAATCAATTGATGCTTGATCAGCGTTTTGATGGTCTCCGATCCCATCCCCTCAATATCCATCGCGCCGCGCGATACAAAAAACTCGACCTGTCGATACACACGCTCCGGACAGCGAGGATTCGGGCAGTAATAATCGACGGCCCCTTCCGGCTGGATAATGGGGTCACCGCTGAACGGACAGGTTTCGGGCGGGATAATCGGTTCTTCGCTGCCATCGCGCGCCCCCACGACCGGGCCGACGACATAGGGAATTACATCTCCAGAGCGCTTGAGGATGACCGTATCCCCCAGGCGGATGTCCAGCTTGGCAATCTGGTCGTAATTGTGCAGGCTGGCGCTGGAAACCGTGACACCGCCGACGAATACTGGCTCCAACTGCGCGGTGGGGGTGATCTTGCCGGTGCGCCCGATGCTGACGGTGACGCCGGTCAAGCGGGTCGTGACTTCCTGAGAGGGGAATTTGTAGGCAATTGCACCACGCGGATCTTTTCCCACGATTCCCAACTCAGCGGCCAGGCGCAGATCGTTGACTTTAATGACCAGTCCGTCGATCTCGTAGGGAAGTTGGTTTCTGCGGGATTCCCACGAGGGTAATTGCTGGATAATGTCGGATAACGTGGGAAAGAGTTCGGACACCGCCGGGATTTGGAATCCCATTTCCCGCAGATAATCCAGCATTTCCCACTCGTTATCCAGCGTAATTCCCACACTATCCAGCACCGAATAAATATAGGTGGTCAGCGGGCGCGCGGCGGTCATGCGGGAATCTTTTTGCTTGAGCGAGCCGGAGGCTGTGTTACGGGCGTTGACATAGCGCGGCAGTTCAGCGGCTTCCTGCTGACGATTGACCGCTTCGAAATCGGCCTTGTGGAATAAGACTTCACCGCGCACGACCAGCCGTTCGGGTGCGGTGGGGCCATCCGATTGCACCGGGATGCGCAGCGGAATCGTGCGAATCGTCCGGACGTTGGCGGTTACGTCGTCGCCCAGTTCGCCATTGCCACGCGTGGCGGCGCGGGTGAGCAGGCCGTTTTCGTAGGTGATGACGATGGTCAGGCCGTCGAATTTCGGTTCGAGGACGTAATTCAGCTGAGTCCCGGCGGGCAGCAGCCGCAGGTTGCGTTCCTCCCAGGCACGCAGGTCCGCCTCGCTGAAGGCATTTGCCAGACTGAGCACCGGGGCAGGGTGGCGCAGCTTGGGGAAATCTTCGGAGAGATCGCTGCCTGCGCGCTGCGTCGGCGAATCCGGTGTGATGAGTTCCGGGTGCTCGTCTTCCAACTGCTTGAGGTCACGGTACAACTGATCATACTCGGCGTCGGTGATGATCGGATCGCCAAGGACGTTGTAGCGATAAATGTGATAATGCAGCTGGTCGCGCAGTTCTGCCGCACGCCGGGCGAGTTCATTCATCGTCATATCCCGCACTCCTAAGGCAGATAAACCTCGATCAAATCGGCCACCCCGTCGTTATCGGCCACCCATCCGCTGCGGCTGCTGTTTGAGCCATCTCGGATTTGCCACCAGCGCAGACCATCGACGACTTCCGGTCCGCCGATGACGCTGAATGTGTCGTTATGGTTGGCTGTGAAACTGACCCCACTGGCGGTGCCTGGGGCTGCTCGCACGTTAATCCCCCCCTGGCTGATCACGACCACCTGCGCGCCAACCGCGATGGCAATCGGCGTCGTGGTCATGGTCGCCGTCGGAATCAGCGTCGGGCCGGAAAGTTCGATGCTCTGTGGGGGCAGGGGCAGCGGCGTCGCAAACAGATCAGCAGTGGCGGTTGGTCCGAGTAATTCCTCCAGCCGTGAGGTAGGTGACGGCGCGGACGTAATCAAAATCAGCGGTTCGCCCTCCGCACGCGGCTGGCTGCGTCCTCCCAGGCCGATCACGGCGGCGATCAGGCAGCCTGTCATGCCCAGCGCCACGAAAAAAGTCAGCGCCACGGCCCAGAAGGGCGGCAGCGGTCCCGGTTGGCGCGGCTTCGGCTTGCGACCGGGCAGATTCTCATAAACTTCTTCCGGCAGGGTATCCGGCGGGGGCGGCGTCCAACTCATGAATCATCTACCCCGGCTGCGCGTCCAGTCGAGGAAGCGCTCGACCGGCCAGGTGTTGATGACGCTGGCGGCTTCCACCCAGCCGCGCCGGGCGGTCAGCACGCCAAAGGCAAGCAGGTCCATCTGATCCTCGGCGTGCGCGTCGGTGTTGATGGACAGCGAAATACCAAGTTCCACTGCCCGGCGGGCATACTGCGCTTCGAGATCGAGTCGGGCAGGATTGGCGTTAATTTCCAGCGCCGTGCCATGTTTCTTCGCGGCCTCGAAAATGACGTCCATGTCCAGATCCGCCGGGGCGCGCTTCTCGATCAACTGGCCGCGCGGGTGGCCGATCAGGTCCACATGCGGGTTTTCGATGGCATTCAGCAGCCGCCGGGTGATGACGCTGCGCTCCTGATTCAGGCCGAAATGCAGCGAGGCGATCACAAAATCCAACTGCGCCAGCACCTCGTCGGGCAGGTCGAGCGTGCCATCGGAGCGAATGTCCATCTCGACGCCGTGAAACACGCGGAAATCCGGACCCATCTGCGCATCCACCTGCCGGACTTCCTGCTGCTGCTCCAGCAGGCGTTCGACCGACAGGCCGTTGGCGATGGTGGAATAATGTGAGTGATCGGTGATGACGATGTACTTCCGCCCGCGCCGCTGCGCTGCTTCGGCCATCTCGCGGATGCTGAGATGCCCGTCGCTCCAGGTGGTGTGCATGTGCAGGTCGGACTGAAGGTCGCCGAGGACGATCAGATTGGGGAGTTTCCCCTGCTGCGCCGCTTCGATTTCGCCGCTGTCCTCGCGCAGTTCCGGCGGAATGTAGGGCAGATCGACCGCCGCGTAGACTTCTTCCTCGGTGGCGCACCGCACGTGCTGCGCTTCGTCCTCGATCATATTGCCGTCGGCATCCAGCGGGCGCAGGGCGTGTTCGTTGAGGCTGTAGCCCTTCGCCAGCATCAATTCGCGCATCCGAATATTGTGCGCCTGACTGCCGGTAAAATAATTCAGCGCCGTACCCCAGCGCGCCTTTTCCAGCACGCGCACATCGACCTGCAAGCCGTTTTGCAACTCCACCGAGCTTTTGGTCGGGCCGTGCCCGAGTATACGGGCGACATTGGGCATGGTGACGAAGGTGTCCATGATGGGCGCGGCCTCGTCGCTGGCGATCAGAATATCGACGTCACCGATGGTAGGGCGGCCCCGGCGGATACTGCCGGCGATCGCGCCTTCGATGGCCTGGGGCAGGTTCAGCAGCCGGTCGAGAATCTCCTGGGCGGCGGGCAGCGCTACACCCAGCGGCGTGCGACCCGTGCGGCGGGACAGGGCTTCGATCCCGGCCAGCACCTGTTTTTCGCTCTTTTCGCCCATGCGCGGCAGATCGCGCAGTTTGCCCGCTTCCGCCGCTGCTTTGAGCTGCTCGACCGAGGTGATGTCGAGTTCCTTCCAGAACAGCGCGGCTTTCTTGGGACCGACGCCGTTGATATGCATGATGTCCACCAGTGAGGGCGGAATCTCCTGGGCCAGCCGGTTGTAGAATTCGAGTTCGCCGGTAGTCAGCATCTCCTCGATCTTCTCCGCCAGCGTCTTGCCGATGTTGGGCAGTTCGGTCAGCGTGCCCTCGGCAGCAATGGCGCGCAGATCGCGGGGCAGTTCGCGGATCGTCTCGGCAGCGCGGCGATACGACAGCACCCGATGGATGATGTCGCCCCGGATTTCCAGCATGTCGGAGACTCGTTCGAAAAGGTCAGCAATTTCGCGGTTGGTAAGGGCCAAGTTGGTCTCCTATCTCTGACTAATCCGCGTTGAGGAGAAACACCAAACTACAAATCCATACAGTGGAGTTCAGTACAAAAACACCTAGAACTAATAACCGCATCCACCGGTTCCACGTCCATAGTACTTCGGCAATCAATCCAAACAAAAGGCCAATTGCAGCAAGCAGTACTGCAAAAGGTAGGGATGTCCGCGATATTGATCGGATAAAATTGAGCATACCTACCGGTACCGAAGCAGCAAGCCAAACACTTCCGCTTAATTCCGCAAGTTGATCTGCGAAAACACCGTAGCCAAAGAGTAGGCTAAACATCATTGATGGTATAGGGTGGCGTTTTATCCAAATCATCCGCTGTTTCTTAGAAATCCAACTGTAGAACATTTGAACTGAAAATATTATAGCGGAAGTCGGCAGGTCAGGAAAGCTGCGATGCGGGATGTGGGGTAAGATTTTTCAATCCAAGGTGTGGATGGCGTAGATCAGGAATCCCACGCCGTTGACGAGGCATAGAATCAGCAAGGCAAAGCCACCCGTCGCGATTCCACAGGAACTGAGCCAGCGGGTCGATCGTCCGCCCTGCTCATATCCGCTTACAGATGCGCCTGAAAGAACAGGATGGTGCGGCGCATGGCTTCCTCGAAATAGGGGGAACTGATGTTATGGCCGCCGCCTTCGTAGGTATACAGCTCATGGAACTTGCCGTGCTGCTGCAAGACGGTGCTCAGGTCGTAGGAATAGGCGACGTTGACCACGTCATCGTTCAGCGCGTGATGCAGTTGCAACGGGCTTTCGAGCAGATCAATGTGCTCGGTCAGCGACACGGCCTGCCAGTAGGGGACGCTGCTGTCGGGCGAGCCGTAAGTTTCCCGTAGAATCTGCCCCATCCGGCGCGTCGGGAACTGCTGCTGAGCAACCGAAGGGGTGAATGACGGGTCCGAGATTCCGTAGCGGGTCAGGTCGTCGTAGCTGTAGACCGCTCCGGCCCAGATCACCCCGGCCTTTACATCTGGTTCCATCAGCATCGCTCGCAGCACCAGATTGCCCGCCATGCTGTGTCCCCACATGCCGATTCCCTGCGGATCGACAATATCCATGCGCTGTAAGCTCTTGAGTGCCGAGATCGCATCAATCGCATAATCCGGCGAGAAGTACGATCCCTGCGGCTCGCCTTCAGAATCGCCATGCCCGCGCAGGTCAATTTTGAAGACGACGAAGCCGCTGCGAGCCAGGGCATCCACGTAGGCGACGTAGCGTTCGGTGGTGCGGTAGGTGGCCGGGGGAATGAAGCCGTGATTAAACACGATCGCCTTGAAGCCACCTTCGGGCACGTCCCCCAGGGGAATCGTCAGCAGGCCATAAATTTTGTTGCCTTCGGAGGTATAGCTGGCGATGTACTGTGCATAATTGACGCCGTTTTGCAGCGTCTGCTCGACCAGAATATCGCTGCCTTCGATCTCGCGCTGGCGCAGGACGTCAATCGTCAGTTCCTGACCGACTTCAAATTCCGGGGTCGATTCTTCTGTAGGTTCCTCGGTGGGTTCGTCCTGAGCGATCAGGCTGCCGGATAGACCGGTGGACAAGGCGAAGAGTATGATCCAGAGTACAGGCAAATGATTGCGGCGCATCATGTCGATAGGTTCCTCATTACCCTCAGCGAACCCTAAGCTACACCGCCGTATGGTAACACAACTTTTCGCCTTGTCTCATGAGTGCCTGCATAACGTTTCAGGCAGCCTTGTGTTCATACAGCCAGCGAATTTCTTGACAACCCCTGCAATTCTCGCTACGATCAGTTTCAATCGAATAAACTTCTCAATAACTTTGATCTGGAAGAGTACACATCAAAGCGGGTTTCAGAGAGCCGCCGGAAGCTGGAAAGGTGGCAGCAGCGCAGAGGTGGAATGGGCCAGGGAGTTGCGCAGGCGAACAGTTTTGCTCATTAGCCTGCGCCGGAACGCGCACCGTTATCTTTGTGCAGGGTATCGGCTGAAGTAGCAGCCCGTACCTTAATGAGTGTCTGCTGTTGTCGCGGCAGGAACCAAGGTGGCACCACGGGAATCCCTTCTCGTCCTTGTATGGATGAGGGGATTCTTTTTATTTGGTGAGTTGGCGAGGGTATGAAAATGGCTTTTTCTCCCGCATTACCGCGCACCCGGGCCGATGTCCAGCCCAGCCGTGAGGAAGTCTACCGGTTATTTGGCGAGGGCGATCTGGTGCCTGTCTACCGGACCATGCTGGCCGATCTGGAAACACCGGTTTCGGTGTACATCAAGCTGGCCCAGACCGGAAATATCTCCTTTTTACTGGAAAGTGTCGAAGGCGGCGAGCAGGTCGGACGCTACTCCTTCCTGGGCGTCAACCCCAAGGGCATGGTGACCATTCACAACGATCAGGTCATTCGCACCCATCATGGCAAGACGACCCGGCGCGCCCTCACGCCCGGCGAGAATCCGCTGCTGGCGATCAAACAGGAGTTCAGCCGCGTCAAGCCGGTCAAAATCGAAGGGCTGCCGCGTTTCGTGGGGGGGGCAGTCGGCTTTATGGGCTATGACGTGGTGCGCTACTTCGAGCGCCTGCCGGAGACCGCGGAGAAAGAACTCGATGTGCCCGAAGCGGCTTTCCTGCTGCCGGATACCCTGGTGATTTTCGACCACGCCAAACACCAGTTGATCCTGCTGGCGAACGCGCACAACACCGGCGATCCTGACGAAGCGTATGACGAAGCGGTGCAGCGCATCGACGAACTGGCAGCCTGTCTCTTATACACACT
>JAIOHO010000332.1 GCA_019912905.1 Anaerolineae bacterium | reverse complement strand
GTCTTCCATCTGCGGAATCGTCGGGTTGACCACCAGTTCATTGTCGATCAGGCCGACGCGCACGCCAGCCACCGGACCCGCCCAGGGGATGTTTGAAATCATCAGGGCAGCGCTGGCCGCGAGGATGCCGAGCATATCGATGAAATGTTCCTGATCATGGCTGAAAGCCGTCATGATCAACTGCACTTCGTTGCGCATGTCCTTGGGGAACAGCGGCCTCAGCGTGCGGTCGGTCACCCGCGACACCAGAATCGCGCTGTCCGACGGACGGCCTTCACGCCGGAAATAACTGCCGGGGATGCGCCCGGCGGCGTAAAGCTTCTCTTCGTAATCGACACTCAGCGGGAAGAAATCGATCCCCTCGCGCGCGCCGTTGCTCATCGTGGCGGCGGCGAATACCATGGTATCCCCCATGCGCACGATGACCGCCCCCCCCGCTTGCTCGGCCAGCCGCCCGGTTTCTATGGTGAGCGGCTTGCCACCTATTTCAGTCGAATAGGTGCGGATCTGGGTTACTGCTTGATCAGTTAACATGTTGCCTCCTTAAACGGCAAACGCGCCTGGAAGCCAGGGACTGGAATGTGATGTCAAACACGGGTTGCTTGGCACCACACTCCAATTCCTGTTCAACCAGGCGCGCAAGAAACGGGATGGTCAAGATCGACCATCCACAGACACATCGCAATCGTGACCGCTTTATCGGCGCAGTCCCAGCCGCTGGAGTATTTCGCGGTAGCTTTCGGGGTTCGTCTTGCTCAGGTATTTGAGCTGACGCCGACGCTGACCAACCAGCTTTAACAAGCCGCGCCGTGAATGCTGGTCATGCTTGTGGGTACGCAGATGTTCCGTCAATTGAAGGATGCGGGTGGTCAGCAGCGCAATCTGAACTTCCGGTGATCCGGTATCCCCTTCATGACGGCCAAAATCCTGGATGATTGTCTCTTTTATGTCTTTTGTGAGTGCCATGTCCGCTTCTCTCTCGCTATAGGACGCCAGGCAGGTCGGACAGGTGACCTACCGGCCAGAATCATTAAAGGCATTATAGCAGATGCCCCTGGACGTGCCAATCCTAAAAAGCTAGCGCAGCGACCCCGGACGTTCGCGCCGCGCATCCGCCACCAGATTGACCGTGTGATGCGTGCGGAACAGGCTGTATTGGCCGGGCCGACCTGGAACCGCGTTGAGTACGTTTTCGGATTCCATGACCGAGAACCACAGGTCAAGATCCCAGGTCCGTTCCGTCTCTAGCTGGCGCACCGACTGGTCGGAAATGACCATATTCCGTTCATACAGAGTCAGCAGCAGGCGGATAAAGGCGTCGCGGTCGGCCAGCACCTGGCGACAAATGGCGGAGGCCAGGTTGAGGGAGATACCCTTCGTGAAGAAGTCGCTCTGCGGGTTTGGATATTCGTTGACTTCGGCGGCGTCGTTGGCAATCAGGTATTCCACCGAGCGCTGGAACGACGACCCGGTATCGAAGGCCAGCAGCCGTTTATGCAGACTGCCGAGCGGGCACCAGCTGAAGCCTCGGAAACTGGTAAACTGCTCGACGCTGACGACAACGCGGCGCGCCATGTCTGCGGTATCGGGTTCGATCCGGTCGAGCGCCGTCAGAGTCATGCCTTCCCAATCGAAGGACTGCGCCTCGTCATGCAGCGCGTCATCGGTGACCTGAACCTCGAAATTAGGATTCATCTTGATCACCGGCACCAGGTCATCCGGGTTATGGCGATGCGGAATCAGTTCGCGTACCAGGACCTGTTCACGCACCAGGCAGTCGATCCAGTCCGAGCGCCACTGGTCGCTGTAATTACAGCCCGGACGGTCGAGATCGCGGTCCATCGCCAGCCCTTTGAGCAGGAAGCCGTAATTGACATATTCCCAGCCCCGCACCTGAAGCGTCCGCTGAACACGGACGACGATGCGCGACGTTATCAGGCGCGTCTTTTCGACGATCGGGTGCATACCGTCGAGCCGCACGTTGCCACTGCCGCCGGGCAGTGCTTTCAGAATGCCCAGTGAGATGGCTTGCAGCACCAGTTCTTCCCCGCGCGGCTGTGACACCACCGCCCCAACCTTCTGAAGCTGGCTGACCAGTTCGTCACTGGGGATAGCCTCTGTCCCCCGCTGCACGGCCAGCCGGTCCATCTGAACGATGACACTCGACCACTGCGAGGGCGTAAAAGCCGTCGCATCATGATCGGCGGTGGCCGACGCCGCGCTCCACGACTGGTGCGTTTGCAGGTTGGTGAAATCTTCGATGTATTCCATCGTGACGCCGGGGTTGTTTTCGATCTGGCGGCTGGTACTGCCGCGCACGCTCCAGACGATCACCTGTTTGCCACGCGCCCGCAGCGAATTCAGCACCTGGTTAAAGTCACGGTCGCCGGTCGCCATGACAAACACATCGGCGGCATCGACATGCCCTGCGTCGGTAATCACATCCCGCGCGATGCGCATATCCGCGCTGTTCTTGCCCGGCAGGTTGAACACCGGGTCGATGTTCGCCAGCATCAGGCGGCTGGGGGCTTCGTCAGCCACTTCACGTCCGGTCGAATCGACCAGCGGCGGCAGGCTGCCCCGCTGACCCCAGGGCGCATAGGCCGCCATCTTCACCAACTGGCCGTGAGCCTTGGCCTGGACGACGAAACGTTCGATGAGATGATCCAGGTTGACCGTATAACCCTGCTCGGTCAGGCTGATGGCGATATTTTCGAAGTCGATGTAGACCGCCACGTTTTTCGTCTGGATGCCGAGCAGCGATTCCAGCGGCTGGAAGATGATGTCTCCGGCAAAGGGCGTGCCTTCCAGCACATTTTCGGACCCCCACAGCCGGATGCGCGCGTTGCGTGTGGTGCGCACCCGCTGCACCAGTGGGACCAGATCCGCGCTGGTCGTCGCCAGGATCAGCTCATCGACCGGCTCCGGGTCGAATGAGAAGTAATGCATGATGAGCGAATCCGCAAGGCTGGCGCGGTGCGGCATATCAAATAACTCATAGCCCGCCGTCTGGAAAATGCGCCGGGTGTTGGGCGAGAAGCTCGGATTCTGACCGCGATACTGGTTCCAGTCGGCAACGGCGACCGCTTTGAGTTTGTCGGGTCCGATCAAGCCCGCAGCCAGTGCCGCGCTTCCGCGCAGACCTACCGCCATCTCCTGCAAATCGACGGAAATGCCGCGCTGGAGAAACTGCTGGAGCAAGTCGTCAACATCCACAATTAAATAAGCAGCCATTATCTTTCCCAATAAGCGTCTACCACCGTCCCGTCAGAAACGATGGTCTATACGCATCACAGCAAACTTGGTAGTGAAACGGGATTGTGCGTTTTTCATCCAATACGATGATCAAAAATAATTGGTTGCAACAATATTATTCACTACGCGGATCGCATGTCCTATTTGTGCCAAGTGTAACAAACAGCCCTGAGCAAAGCAACTGTCGATCTATACAGAATAAATGTCTTACCCGTATTATACAACAAACATATCAACTTTATTCTGGAAATCGCCTAGCGCGTGGACAAGAAATCTGCACAATATTTGGTCAACTTGCCCAATAGCCCGCTGCGTCGCTCCGCATATGCGAGAGGCTGTTTACGATCCGCGCAGCAATGGACGCTCGAACGCTTACCTGATCATCATCCAGTTTAGCCATGCCGCGTTAACGTACAATCAACTTTCAATCTGAGTCTTGTTAAAACCCTCCTTACTGCCCGGTCTGGCGGCGGACCCACCATGAGGACAGGTCCGCCGATTCTGGCAGCGATGGGCGAGAACCGCCCACATCAATAGGCGCGGGCGAACAGCGCCACCTGGGACGCCGGGCCAGCGGTCAGCAGGCACGAGCCAGATCCGCCCGGCTGCTCGAAGGGGAAACAGCGGATCGTCGCCCCGGTTTCATCCTTGACCCGGCGCTCGTCGTCATCCGAGCCGCCCCACCAACCGCGCGCCCAACCGCCTTCGTCGATGACCTGTTTGAGTTCATCGTAAGAGCGCACATCGAAGATATTGGCATCGCGGAAAGCCGCCGCCTGACTCAGCAGGTTGGCCTGGATGTCGTCCAGAAGCTCCAGGGTTACCGCCGCGATATTGGCCTGGCTGACCGTCTGTTTGCCCTCTTTGCCGGGTAGATCACGTCGCGCCAGGACTGCCACTTCATTTTCGACATCCTTCGGGCCAATCTCCAGGCGCACCGGCACCCCGCGCATCTCCCAGTCGTTGAACTTGAAGCCGGGCCGCAGCCCTTCGCGCGTGTCGAGCTTCACCCGAATCCCGGCGTCTGACAGCGCCGCGTTCAGGCGGCTGCCCGCATCCATCACCGGGCCGCGCTCATCCTCGCTGCGAAAGATGGGCACGATGACCACCTGAATCGGGGCCAGGCGCGGCGGCAGGCGCAGGCCGGTGTCGTCGCCATGCGCCATCACCACCGCGCCGACCATGCGCGTGCTGAGTCCCCACGACGTCGTCCAGCATAATTTCTGTTCGTTGTTTTCGTCCAGGTACTGGATATTGAAGGCCCGCGCGAAATTCTGCCCCAGGTTATGGCTGGTGCCGGATTGCAGGGCGCGCTTGTCGCGCATCATCGCTTCGATGGTATACGTGCGCAGCGCCCCGGCAAATCGCTCGATATTGCTCTTGCGCCCCTGAATCACCGGAATCGCGGCTTCGTGGACGGCTACATCGGCGTAGATGTCGAGCATTTGCAGCGTTTCCCGCTCCGCGTCGGCTTCGTCCACATGCGCGGTATGGCCTTCCTGCCATAAAAATTCCGAGGTGCGCAGGAACGGGCGCGTGCGCAGTTCCCAGCGGACGACATTGGCCCACTGATTAATCAGCAGCGGCAGGTCGCGATACGATTGAATCCATTCGCTGAAGGCTTCGCCGATGATCGTTTCCGACGTCGGGCGCACCACCAGCGGTTCCTCAAGCTGCTTGCCACCGGCATGAGTCACCACCGCCAGTTCCGGGCTGAAGCCTTCGACATGCTCCGCCTCACGGCGCAGGTAACTTTCGGGGATAAACAGGGGGAAGTAAGCATTCTGGTGGCCGGTGGCCTTGAAGCGTTTATCGAGCGCGTTCTTGATGCCATCCCAGATTTCGTAGCCGTAGGGTTTGATGATGATCGTACCCCGCACCGGCGAATGAGCCGCCAGATCAGCCTTGTAAACAATTTCGTTGTACCACTTGGAAAAATCGACGCTTTGCCGCGTGACAGCCTGTGAAACCATGCAGTTGTCTTCCCCTGTTGTCAAACTGAATATGCACAATAGCGGATATTATACCTGAGAATGGGGAATTGTTCGCAGACTATCACGGTCCACAGACGCGGGCAGGCCGCCCTGTCCGCATCCAACCAGCGCGCAGGCGGCATTTTGCGGCGTGTGATCGGTTCACACCGTCCGCAGCATGCGGGAGCACAGCCGACCCCTGCGGCAATCGCTCAGGCTCGGTAAGGGACGTCCTCGACGCTGGAGTTGAGCATGGACTGAAGCGCGGCCAGTTCCGCCTGGACCTTGTCCACGATCTGTTCAGGCCGCACGATGGCGCGATTGGGCAGGTCACGCCGCTTGAACTCCACACCGCCGCTCTGGATCGAGCGCTCCCCCACAGTCAGGCGGATCGGCAGGCCAATCAGGTCGGCATCCTTAAACTTGACCCCGGCGCGTTCGTCCCGGTCATCGAACAGCACGTCGAAACCGGACCGCTGCAACTCGCTGTACAAACGCTCGGCCAGCGCTTCGCCGCCCGGCAGCAGCACCAGATGCACCGGGAACGGCGCGACACTCACCGGCCAGATCAGACCGTCGTCGTCATGATGCGCCTCGGCGATGCACGCCAGCAACCGCCCCACCCCGATGCCATACG
>JAIOHO010000331.1 GCA_019912905.1 Anaerolineae bacterium | reverse complement strand
AGAATCGTCTTGTGCCCGCCCTGGGCAAAGGTGACCGCCAGGTTCGCCAGCACCGTGCTTTTGCCTTCACTTTCCGCCGGGGAGGAAATCAGCAGCGTATGCAGCGGTTTTTCGACGCTGCTGAACATCAGGTTCGTGCGCAGGGCGCGGTAGGCTTCGGCAGCGGCAGAGCGCGGTTCTGTCAGGGTAATCAGTTTTTTGTCGGCCATAATCTATCCTTCGGCGTGTGGGATGGCGGCGAGGACGGGGATGCCGGTATTACGTTCCAGGTCGTCGCGGCTGCGCACGACACTGCTTTCCAGATATTCCAGCACAAACACGATCACGCCGCCCAGCAGCAGGCCCAGGATCGCCCCGGCGATGGTGTTGATGGCCGGTTTGGGACTCTGGAGCGTATAGCTGGCGACATCCTGCAAACGGGCGTTGATGTGATCTTCGCGGCGTGCGCGCTGATTTTCCGCGTTGCGATACTCGATCAACAGGTTGCCCCACTCACGCGCCACATCGTTGGCAAGGTCGCCATCGGGCAGATCGACGTCAATCTGGATGGTCAGACTGAGCGGGTCCGAGGCGATGGTGACGGCGCTCTTCAACTGCTCGGCGGTCATATCCAGGCGCAGCCGGTCGATGACTTCCTGTGCCCGGAATTCGCTGTCGAGATAGGCGACGTGGTTGCCCAGCAGGGTTCGGCTGGCCTCGGTCAGCCCGAGATCAGCCCGTGTCGGCTGCATGAGGACTCGTTGAGTGGAGCGGTAGATCGGCGTCTGCTGCTTGCTCAGGATGTAGGCGCTGGCCGCAGCGATGACCGCCAGCAGGATCATAATCCATCCGCGCCGCAGCAGGATATTGACGTAATCCATGAGGTTCATAAAAACCCCTCCATGCTTCCGTGCGGCGTAATTGTACCCGATTGTCGGCTTTGCGGTAGGGTTCGTCGGGCAGGCGCTGCTTACCAGCCCAGGCGGACACGGACCTGCTCAATCTGCTCCAGATAGGTGCGGGTCCAGGGAGGAGTCCGGGGATCATCGTGCAGCGCCTGCGGGGTCAGCCATTCGGCGGAAGCGACCTCGCCGGGATCATCAATGCTGAGGGTACCGCCGCGATACCGGCACAGAAAGACGATGTTGATGACCGGCTCCAGATCCCCCGCAGTAAACATACTGCTGCACACGTAGCTGATTTCATCGACCTCGAGGCCGACTTCTTCGCGGATCTCGCGCCGCAGGGTTTGCTCCAGCACTGCATCTTCTTTCCAGGCAATGCCCTCCACTTTGCCGCCGACGAAGCCCAGTGCTCCGGCGGCGTGCGTTTCTGCCGCGCCGCGGACAGCCGCCAGATAGCGCCCTTCATGCCAGATCGCGCCTTCGACATTGACGATGTAAAACATCTCACTGTCGAGGTCGAGCGGTGCCGGTTGCATGTCCGCCGCATGTAGCTTTGCAGCGATGGCCGCCAGCGTTTCGCCGGTTTCGGGGTGTCTGTAATC
>JAIOHO010000330.1 GCA_019912905.1 Anaerolineae bacterium | reverse complement strand
CCAGCAGCTTTTGCGGAGTCACCTTTTTGTCTTCCACCAGCCGCTGATTCAGCAGGTTATTGGCCTCGTGATTGGCGGGGGTCCTTCTGGCAGCGGGGTTAGCCTGTGCCTCACTGATGGCCGGGACCGCCTTCCGAGAGGCATGCTCCGCCAGCGCCGCCCGCATCGCCGAACTCATGCTCATGACCGTCGTTTCAGGCACAGCGCTCGACTGCACATCCTGCTGACGTGTGGCCGTCACCTGCGGCAGAATCGTCGCCCGCTCATCCAGATCACCCGGATCGAACAGCGGGGCGCTGCTGATGAGCATGCGCGGCACGCGGCCTTCATGCCGCCGGGCGTACTCGATGGCGATCATCGCTCCCAGGCCGTGACCCACCAGGGCAAGCTTGGTGATTGCCATCTTCTCGATGAAATCTTCCACCAGCCGCAGTTGATGTTCCAGCGAATATTTGCGCGGGTCCTTGGCCGAATCGCCAAAGCCGTACAGATCGACGGCGTAGACTTTGTAATTGATCTTCAACTGCTGCATGGTGGGAATCCAGTAGCGCCAGGACCCCAGCCAGCTGTGCAGCAGCAGGACCGGGCGGCCACGCCCCAGGACTTCGTAATGGATCAGGTCTTCGCCGATGCTGATGGCACTCATGGTCAGACAGTACCAATCTGCTGCAAAATCTCGGCGATGCGCCGGTTGAGTTCTTCCGGGGCGAAGGGTTTGAGGATGTAGGCCACTGCGCCCGCCGCGATGCCGGTCTGAATCTCTTCGTCCTGACCTTTGGCGGATAAAAACACGACCGGGATGTCCTTCAGGTTGTCCACGCTTTTGATGCGGCGGCAGGCTTCATAGCCCGTCATTTTGGGCATGCGCACATCCATCATGATGAGGTCCGGTTTTTGTTCCATGGCCGATGCCTTCTCGAAGGCTTCTTCCCCATTGGCGGCCTGAGTCACGGTATGTCCGGCGAACATCAACGTGAAGTTAATCAATTCTCGAATATCGCGCTCGTCTTCGGCAACGAGAATGTGTGCCATGCCCGCGTCTTCCTTTATCCAGCTTGCCCAATCTTGGCCTGTTCAACAGGCAGTGACACGAAAAACGTCGTCCCTTTTCCCAGTTCCGTTTCAAACCAGACCTGCCCGCCGTGCATCTCGACCAGGGTCTTGACGATCGGCAGTCCCAGGCCCGTGCCTGCCACGTCCATCACCAGCGCGTGTTCTTCATAACGTCCGAACCGCTCCCAGATCCGATCCTTAAATTCATCGGCGATCCCGATGCCGGTATCCTGGACCGCCACCACGATGCGGTCATCCCCGTCGCGGCGCGCGTCGAGGTCAATGCTGCCACCGGCATAGGTATAATTGAACGCGTTGTCCACCAGGTTGGTGAAGATCTGGGTGATCTTGTTGGGGTCACCCTCGATCGTCGGCAGGTCCGGCGCGACATGCAGCGACACCTGAATCTGCTTGCGTTCGTGCTCGGCGCGCCCCTGCAAATTGTTGATCACGGTTTGCAGAGTGTGGCCCATATCCACTTCAGCCAGCGCCAGTCGTTCGGTACCCGCGTCGATCTTCGAGATATTGAGCAGATCATCCACCAGGATGCCCAGCCGGTCGGCATTCGCCTTGATTTTGGCAATAAAATCCTTCTGCGGGTCGGTCAGCCCACCGGCAGCCCCCAGCGCCATCAGGTCGGCATATCCTTTGATACTGGTCATCGGCGTGCGCAGTTCGTGCGACACGTTGGAAATAAACTCGCTCTTGAGGCGGTCCGCTTCAAATTCCTTGGTCACATCACGGAACACCAGCACGGTCCCCAGGTACTGGCTGTCGGTGCGGACCGGCGACAGGCGCACGTTGACCATTTTCTGGCCGATCTCGATCTGGTCGGACAGGAAACCGTCCGAGGGGTCCTGATCGGGCGATTTCGACCAGCGCTCGATAACACTCATCCAACGAGCCTGCAAGCCCACCAGAGTCGACATGGATTGACCGATCACCTGGCGGCGCGGCAGTTCGAGGATGCGCTCGGCAGCCGTATTGAAACGCACGATCTGGCCGCTGGAATCCGCCAGCATGACGCCGTCGGCGATGCCTTCGAGGATGGCATTGCCCTTCTGCGCTTCCTGCTGTTCGGCCAGCACCAGCATCCCCAGACGCTCGGCCTGATCGCGATTCAGGTAATACAGGTCGGAGTTGTTGATGGCGGCGGCCACCTGATTGGCAGCAGCCAGCACCAGGCGAACATGCGCCTGCGTAAAGACGCCCTGCTCCTGCGACAGCAGGATCATCACGCCCAGAATGTCGTCGTTGATTTCCAGCAGCACCGCCAGCGCACTGCGATAGCCTTCCGCGCCGGGCACGGTCGGGTCCCAGTATTCGTTCGCCATCAGGTCATCGACGAGATAGGCGCGCTCGGTGCCCTGCTCCTGAACCAGTGCAGTCGCCAGAGCGGATGCCGGGTGGACATAATCTTCGCTGCTGGCCTGCGCCCCCAACCCCAGCGCCGCGCGCGGATGCAGCAGGTCGGTCGTCGGGTTGATCTGCATGATGACGCCATCTTCGGCGCCGACCGCCCCGGCCACCATTTCCAGCGCCCGCCGCAGCACGCGCTCCAGGTCCAGCGTCCGGGCCAGTTCCGCCGTGATGCGATAGAGCGTATTCACGCGGTCGCGTTCTTCAGAAAGCTCCTCGGTGCGCGTCTCGACGGCCTGTTCCAGATTTCGGTTCAGCAGACTGAGTTCGTCGTTCACGGAACTTAGCCGACCGATCAGGTGCGCGTTCTGGATGGCCGCCGCCAATTGTGCCGCAACGGTCATCAGAATACCCTGGCTGTTGACCCCAAAGGCGCGGGTACGGTTCGGGTCGCGCACGGCCAGCACACCCAGGACCTGATCGCCCGAAATCAGCGGCACACCCAGGTAGCTCTTGACATCGCCCTCGGTATTGCGGATGCCCAGGCTGCGGCGCAGTTCATCCGGGCTGAAGTAATCGCTGCCCATACTCAGCGGGCGGCGGTTGCGCAGGATAAACGAGACTTCGTCGTCGCTGATCTGGCGCGCGGGCATCTCCTGCTCGACGCCGTTCCTCACGTACAGCGGGAAGGTAATCTCGCCGCTTTCGACATCGTGCAGCGCCAGGTACAGTTCTTCGACGCCGGTCACGCCGGGCACGCGGTCGCGCACCATCCGCATCATTTCCTCAATATCGGTGGTGGCGGAAATCGCCTGGCTGAAATCGTTGATGATGTACAGTTCTTCGACGCGGTTGGCGGTTTCGGTCGATAGCCGCGCATTCTCGATGGCGGTGGCCGCCTGCGCGCCGAGCGCCTGGGCCAGCCGGATTTCCCGATGGGTGAAGGTGCGATATTCCGCTTCCAGTTCAAGCTGCACCAGGCCGATGACGCTGTCTCGCGCGATCAGCGGCACCAGCATCTGGGCCATGTCATCCGCCACTTCCAGTTCCTGGCGCTCTTTGCCGGACAGATCGTCACTGTCGCGACTGAGCAGCACCACCTCACGTTTTTCGAGCGCGCGCAGCTTGGTCGGATAATCCGACAGATTCAGGCGTGTCCCTGGCGCGCTAATGCGATCCGGGTTGCCGCTGCGGTTGACATCGACCTGGACTTCCACGGTGCGGTCCACGTCGTCCCAGATCATCAGGGCGCAGTCGTCCATATCCAGCGCGTGCATCATCAGTTCCACGACGCTGCGGTAAACCTCGCGCACATCCAGCGTCAGGGAGGTGGCCTGCGCCGCTTCCAGCAGCGTTTCCAGTTCACGGCTGCGCACCAGGGTTTGTTCGAGCAGGCTGGTATTCTGAATGGCGATCGCGGCTTGATTGGCGATGATGCGGCCCAGGTCGGTCTGTTCAGGGTCAAAGGTGCGCGGACCGCCGTAATCGACCATCTCGAATGCGCCGATCACCTGTCCGCCAATTGCCATAGGGATGAGGACATAAGCCGAAATCATGCGTGGGGCCAGTTCGCGCACCACGTCCGCCAGTTCCGGCGGCGCTTCGGTAATGTCCTGAATCATCAGCGTCTTGACCGTGCGCCGAATGTGGTGATAGGTCGGGCTGGAACGCAGGTCGATGACCTTGTCCGGCGGCTTGTCGCCGCGCGGGTGTTCGACCACCACGCGCCCGATCTGCAAGTCGCGCTCAAACATCAGGCCGAAGGCCTGCTCCATGCTCAGCACATGGGCGATTTCCCGCAGGGCAATTTCGAGGATGTCCTCACTGTCGAGGGACTGCCCCAGCGCAACCGACACCCGGTTCAGCAGGCTCAGCCGCTGGGTGCGGCGCTCGGCTTCGCGGAACAGGTCGGCATTTGCCAGGGCGACCGCCACCTGATTGCCGAAGGCGAACGCAGCCTGCTCCGCCTGCCGGTCATAGTAGCCAGGCTCCGCCTTGCACAGCGCAATCACACCGACGACGTGGCCCTGGCTGACCAGCGGCACACCCATCCAGCTTTGCGCGCCGTGCTCGCCGGGCAGTGCATCCCACCCCTGCAAGCGGCTGATAGAATAGACCTTACGTTCATCGACCACGTGGCTGAGGCGATCGTGCGAACTGACGCGCACCTTGGCCCCCACCGGCATGGTATCGTCTTCATAGTCTTTCGCGCCTTGCAGCACCAGAAAATCGCCATCACGCAGCCAGAACGTCAGCGTGTCGTACTCAATGATGCGAT
Organism: Anaerolineae bacterium; assembly: GCA_019912905.1. Classification (GTDB taxonomy): domain Bacteria; phylum Chloroflexota; class Anaerolineae; order Aggregatilineales; family Phototrophicaceae. The sequence continues at coordinate 9,765 of JAIOHO010000330.1, read as the reverse complement.
CCAGCGCGCTGAGGGCCAGCGCCACCACTTCGCTGTGATCGAGGGAGGCGGTAATGCGGCTGGAGACTTCCGTCAGGGCGGCCAGTTGAATGGCGCGGGCTTCCAGGTCATGTTCCAGTTGGGCGCGCTCGGTCAGGTCTTCGAGCAGCAGCACCGCGCCGCGCACCTGATCCGTGCTGCCCAGAGGATAGATGTAGATGTTGCACACCTGGGGCCGTTCGTTGAAATTCACGTGGAGCTGAAGATGTTCCTGGAGTTCACCCGCGTCGAGCGTCCGGCGCACACTCTCCAGCAGCGGGCGGCGCAGTTCCGGTCGATACTCAAACAGGTCCTGGCCGATGGCGCTGGCTTCCCAGGCGTAGCGCTGGCGCATAAACGCATTCAGGGTCATGATGCGCCCGGATTTATCCAGCACGACGATGCCCTGCTGAATCGACTGGACGACCGACTCGTTAAACTGGCGCAGATCCACCGCATGTTCCAGCAGGTGTGTGTTCTGGATCGCCACCGCCGCCAGGTTCGCCATACGGCGCAGCAGCGGGCGGAATTCCACGAAGCCAAAGGCATGGACCAGATCGCTGCCAATATGCAGTGCGCCCAGCCGTTCGCCGCCGGCTGCCACCGGCATCACCAGACTGGTGCGCTCGCCATTCGTATGCCAGTCGCGCAGGTCATCATAATTGTCGATGGCCGCTTCCCCGGCGTAATACAGATAATCCTGATTTTCCGCATAGCTGCGACCCAGCGCGCTGTGGTCCAGCGACGGCCACGTTTCGCGCTGAATGTCGAGCGAACTATCCGCCCGCACGACGATCCGCAAAATATCGAATACCTGGCGATCCTGGTCGATCAGCGCCGCCGTCATACGCATAAACGGCAGCATGCGCAGCGCGCCGCGCGCCATCGCCTGGAGGATCGAAGCGATGTCCAGGTGGCTGGCAATCGTCTCCATAATCTCATTGAGCCGCGCCTGCTGCTCGGCGCTGGTGATCGAGTCGAGATACAGCCGCGTGTTTTCGATGGTGGTCGCGGCCTGATGTCCGAAGATTTCCAGCAGTTCGATCGTGAATCGACCGGGGCGGCGGTTATCCTGTGGGCTGTCGAGGGCCATCAGGCCCATGACCGAACCTGCGGAGTTATTCAGCGGGACCAGCAGCAGGTCCCCCATGTGCCAGTCGCCGCCGCTGGCTGCCTCGATCATCCGCTGGCCGTCAAAGGTCGTGTCGAGTGCGCTCAGATCACCGGCACGGCCCCATTCCGCACGCCGGTCCGCCGGGAAGAAATACGACTCGCTGATGCGGTACTGTTCATTCTGCAAGGCGAACAGCGTCTCGCGCGGCAGCACCTGACCCTTGCTGGCTTGAAACACATCCAGCGGCAGACCGGCCTGGGCCGTGCGGCGCAGAATCCCGTCGTCCTCATCCAGCAGCAGCATCAGCACGACATCATAGCCTACGCTTTGCTGTACGCTGTAGGCAATCGCCTCCAGCATAATGACCGGGTCGGTGTTGGTCTGGAGCATCTGCCCCAGTTCGAAAATCTGATTCAACTGCTCGACGCGTCGGCGAAGCTGGTTGCTGCGCTCGACCTGGTCCTCATAACGGATAGCGTTGCCGTGACCGAGCGCGGCCTTCGCCGCCAGCGTGCGCAGGAATTCGCTCTCACGTTCGTCGAAAGTGTGTGGCTGCTGATGATACAGGTGGATGATACCCACCACCTGATCTTCGTATATAAAGGCCGTCGCCAGCGCCGACTGTGCCGCAGCAGGCAGCGGGTACCCTTCGGCTTCAGCATAATCGGATACCAGTACAGCCTCACCCCGGCGGGCCACCGCCTGCCGTTCGACATCCGCCAGCCCGTCCAGCGCATCCCCGATGCGGCGTTCGATTTCCGGCTGGCCGGGCACACGCCAGCGCTCCGCCGGTCGCAGCAGAGCCACCGTGCCGCCATCCGCCCCGGAAGCCTTGATCGCTTCGTCGAGAATGACACCCAGAATATGATCGAAATCGAGCGTCAGGGTCAGTTCGTTGCTCACGCGGGAGATTGCGTCGAGTTCCTGCATGCGCCGGTTGAGGTTCTGGCCTGCCGATTGGTACAGCGTCACCCGATCCAGCGCAGCCGCAACCTGCATGGCGACCGAACGCAGCACGGCCTCGTCGTCGGCCCGGCGGTAGGGCGGCTCGGCGCGGTTGGCGACGCCCAGTTCGCCCAGACAGCGATCCCCCACCAGCAGCGGCACAATCGCCAGCGCCGTGATGTCAAGCTGCTGCGTCAGGTTGTAGTAAGCGACCGGCTGGCGCGCGGCGACATCGGCATTTACGTACATCCGGCGGGACACAGCCACCGGCGCTTCAGCCGTTTCGCGCGTCACCGCCTGGGCCAGCAGTTCACCCAGTTCGATGCCATATACATAACGCGGGTAGGTCAGCAGAGTCGCGCCGGTTTCGTCGAACACGCTGACAAACACGATCGGGCTGTGGGTCAGGCTGGCGATTTCGGCCAGCACCGGCGTCAGCGGTTCGTCCGCCGTCAGCAGCGCACCGGCCAGTTCCGCGATGCGCCGCAGCCCTTCAGATTCTGAGGCGCGCTGTTCGAGATCCCGATACAGCCGCGCATTTTCGATTATCGCGGCGGCTTGCGTCGCGAAGATTGTCAGCAGGCGCACATCCTCGTCGTCGAATGGCGCGCCGCCATTTTTGTTGGCGACCTGCACCACGCCCAGGCGCCGCCCGCCGATCGACAGCGGCACCATCAAGAGCTGGCGCGCGCCCACGACGTCGGCCAACGCTTCGAGTCCCGCTTCGATAATCACCCGGTCGGTTGCCACCGCATTGGTGTACCAGGCATCTTCCTCGTGCCACAGCGCCTCGATGCGACTGCCGGGTGTCAGCGGCACATCAAAGTAGTGAACCTGATCGCGCGCGACCCCATAGAACGGCGCACGCGCCACCAGGGTCTGATCGGCAGCATCATGCAGCAGAATGCCGCACAATTCGCTCTGCATCAGGCTGGCGATGCGCTGGTTGATTTCGGCGAACAGGCCGTCCTCGTTGCCGAAGACACTGATCGCGTGGGTAATTTCCTGCAAGCCCAGCAGTTCGACTTCGCGGCTTTCCTCAAGCTGGTACAGGCGCGTGTTTTCCACGACGATGGCGGCCTGGGCTACCAGAATGCGCAGGTTTTGCACGTCCCGCAGCGTAAAGCCGCCCTCGGCGCGTTTGTTGCTCAACTGAATCGCGCCGATGCGCCGGTCGCCAATCTCCATCGGAATAAGCGCGGTGTTGTAAATGCCGGTCACGTTGACCAGCGACATCAACCCCAGCACCTCGATCAGCGGCTCATCCGTGACGTCGTTGGAAATCCAATGCGACTGCTGCTCCCAGATGTGACGCTGCGGACTGCCTGCTGGCATCGGGATGTCGTATTGGCGCGTGACCTGATCGGGCACGCCATGAAATGGAAGCTGCGGCACCAGCGCCTGTTTCTGCGCGTCGTACAGCAGGATGCCGCACATATCCGCGCCGACGAAACGCGCCAGCCGCTCGTGCAGCGCCGCATACACCGAGCGCACGTAATCGCCGCTGTCGGCCTGCTGCATGACCTGCTGCAAGCTGACCATATCTTCGATGCGCTGCGACTGCGCCGTGTACAACTCGGCGTTATGAATGGCGATGGCAAGCTGCTTGCTGATTGCCTGGAGCAGGGCCAGATCGCGCTGGGTAAACGCCCCGGTCTCCTGCGCGGCCAGCTCAAAAGTCCCGACAAAGCGCTCGCTCAAAACGAGCGGGACGCCGATAAAGCTGCTATAGAGGCTGTCACTCAGCTTGGGTAAGATGGCGGCCTGCGCGCTGGGATCGACCGAGAGCACCGGGCGGCGGTGCTGGGCGATCCAGCCGGTAATGCCTTCCCCAACCTGATAAACTCCCCCGGCCTCCGCCAGCCGCAGCACATAAGCTGCGTCGCCAATCCAGCCGCGCGGATGCAGCACCTGCGCCGCTTCATCCCACAGGCAGATTTCACCGGCAGCGGCGGGCACCGCCTGATTGACGATTGACAGCAGACTTTGCAGCACCTGCTCGACACTCTGGCTGGCATTGACCATCTCGCCGATGGTGTTGATGATCGTCATCGCCTGCGACAGGTCCAGCGCTTCAGGGCTGGTCGTGGTCGCGCCCAATTCGCGCATGACCACCACGGTGCGCATCTCGCTGCCTGCTGGGATGCGGTGCGAGGAGGCCTCCACCCAGCGCGGGCCGAGTTGAAACGAGGTCTGAAACTCGCGGGCAAAAAGTTCGAGAAAGCTGTCGCTCGGTTCGGCAAAGCGCGCGACATATTCCAGATTCGGGTTGGAGCCGTTCATCTCCAGCCAGCGGCGCGCGCGGTCGTTGACATACACCAATTGGCCGTGCTCGCGTGACACCAGCACGGCATCATCCCCGGAAAACGCGGGGACCTCATGCAGCACCTGCTCCATAGCGGGCTGCTGGCCCAGGTTCTGGTGCTGGCGCAGCCACAAATACAGCCATACGAAGATGACTGCCCCACCGAGAAAGAGGATGATCGCCAGGCCCATACGCCCTCAACCAGAAATCAACTTACCATTCGGTCAGAATCTTCGACCCGGTGTAATCGCCGCTGAACCCCCGGCGGCGGTTTTCGGCAGCCAGCTCGGTGACTTCCCGAATATCGGAGAATTGATGGGTCCGCGTGGAGACGGCCCCAGCACCCAGGGTCATCAGTGCCGCCTGGCGTTCGCCATCATCGCTCGGCACGAGGATGTAGCCGCGCTCGCGGTCGATAAACGAGTAATGCTGCTTCACCTCATCGTTAAAGCGGTCTACGATGCGATCGCGCATCTTGTCAGCTTCTTCGGCATAGGTAATGACGATGAAGTTATCACGCCCCGGGTGGCCCAGGAAATCTTCTGACGAGCCAAATTCCTCGACCACTTCGTTCAGCATCAGCGACACGAAGCGCACCACGTCATCTCCGGCCACGAAGCCGTAGACATCCACGAAGTCGTCATAATGGTTGATCTTCAGGTCGAGATAAGCCCAATGGCGGTTCTGGCGCATCAGGTTGCGCAGGTGTTCCTCGATCAACCGTCCGGTCGGCAGGCCGGATTTGTCGTCGATGTGTTTGTGGCGGTCGGCAGAGTTGATGGCATTCTGGACGCGCAGCTTCAGTTCTTCGATGTCGAACGGCTTGGTGATGTAATCGTCCGCGCCAAGTTCCAGCCCGGCGATCTTGTCGCTGCGCTCGTCTTTCTGCGTCAGGAAGATAATCGGGATGTGGCTGGTGCGGGTCGTCTGGCGCAGTTCGCGGCAGACATCATACCCATTCATGTCGGGCAGCATAATGTCGAGCACGATCAGGTGGGGGAGCTGCTTGCGCGTGATCGCCAGCGCATCGCCGCCGCGCGGGGCCACCTGCACCTCGTACCCCTGTCCGGTGAAATAAATGCGCAGCATATTGGAAATGTCAAAATCGTCTTCGACGACGAGAATGCGGCCCTTATTCATTTTGCCCCTCACCATTCATCTTCAGGGTGCGACTGTTCTATGGTCAACTATACACGATGATGTTCGATCATGCATCCAGTATACGGCATATTCGCGCGCAGAAAGATAAGCAAACCGCCGCGCAAGTCGATTTGCGACAATATCGGTCACAGGGGCTAATTTCCGGGTTATACTGGAAGCGGAAAGCATGGATGAGGTGGTCAGGTGGCTGACAAAACTGCCTTCATAATGGATGCGTTCGTCGATCTGGTCGAAAGCAACCCGGACAAACATTTCGACTTCACCGCGGAAGGGGAGATCATCGAGGTGTCACCCAAATTGATTCACGGCCTGATTCAGGCAGAAATCGCGGGTATCCTTCGAGATTATCTGCGCGCCAACCCGCTTGGCCGCAATCGGGTCGTCACCGAAGTCGCACATCATCTCGACGGCTGGCCCTGCCGCCCCGATGTGTCCATCGACCTCATTGGCGAGGAGGCGATTCCGACCATCGCCCCGCTGCTGGCTGTTGAAATCAAAAGTGATTCGAATACGCTGAAGGACCTCCGTGCCAAAGCCCGCAAGTACCTCGAAAAGGGCACCTCGATGGTCTGGGTGGTGCTGCCTGAACAGCGGATGATGGAAGTGTATCAGGTTGGAGCGGACGATCGGATCCTCACCGAGCACGATACACTGAGCGGCGCAAGTGTACTGCCCGGTTTCGGTGCACCCGTGCGAGAGTTGCTTGGGTAACGGCAAGGCCCCCTGACCCCTCAATCAGAATCACCGACGAATCAGAGTGCGGTGGTCATTTCCGCCTCGCGCTAAATCCACTTTTTCCAGCGCAGCAGCGCAAAAGCGATCACCGCAGTCACCAGCATCATGAGGATCACCACCGGCACGCCCCAGGGAGCGTCGAACGGGGGCCAGGTCTGGATAAAGTTCATGCCGTAGAAGCCGGTGAAAATGGCGATAATCCCCACCCCGATGGTCAGCATGGTCAGGCGTCCCACGGCGTAATTCAACTGATTGGAGACCGAGGACATGTAAATATTGATGAGGCTCGTCACGGTGTCCCGGTCCACCTGAAGGCTGTTCATGAGGCGCGCCAGGTGATCGGACACATCGCGCAGATAGTACAGGCTCTTCTCGTCGATGAACACGAGACCGTGATTGGTCAGCACATTGATAATATCCTGCTGCGGCCACACGACCCACCAGAATTGATTCATCATCCGTTTGAGGCCAAAGATTCGATTCAGAATGTCCGGGTGGGGACGGGTGAGCACATCATTCCCTACCGCCTCGATCTGTTCCTCCAGGGTCTCCAGCACGGGCAAATAGCTGTCTAACACCGTATCGAAGATCACGTACAGCAGGTAAGTTGGCGACAGGGTCAGGCCAACCCGCTGCGGGTCCAGCCGTTTACGCGCCTCATCAACTACCGGCTCTGTCGCCTTATGGATGGTCACCAGGTAATTTTTCCCGACAAACACGTCCAGTTCGCGGAACATCAGTTCCGAATTCGGAGGCTGGATGGGATTGAGGATGACAAACAGATGATCCGCATATTCCTCCGCTTTCGGACGCTGCTGCTGGTGATAGACATCCTCCCAGGATAGGGGATGAAACGGGAAGGTCTCTTTCAGGAGAGCCATACCCACCATATCCGAGACGGCCAGGTCAATCCAGACCACCCCCTCCTCCCGTTCCAGAATCGCGCTCAGGTCATCCGGCACGAGGGGCTGCTGGGTGTGCTGGCTGAAATAGGTAATCTCCATGTTTGATCCTGTGCGGCATCCAGGCCGGATTCATCCACCCTTCCATGACATGGATTGTACGTCAATTGCGAAAACTGGATACACGACGCCTATCGTGGGGAGATTACAGTGTGGAGGGCGACCAGGCGGGGCGGTTGCGGGAGGCGCGTTCGCGCACGGCACTGATTCCACCGAGTACGACACCTGCACACTGGCGACGTACTGCCAAGTTTCAATGCGCCCGTGCGCGAGTTGTATGGATAAACGTCGCCCCAATCGGACAGACAGACCAGTAACTACACCGACACTCTACTTTGGAGTTACCTCTTTAACAGCTTTTCTAGCTCTCTTTTCTTACTCAGAAACTTTGACTTTACTCGCTCGATAAACTCAGGTCTGAGGTAAGAAATTTCGCCAACATGATCATATATCTGGATAGGAGTCCTTAAGACACCTCCGTCATTTCGCTCTGTAGTAAGCCTAATGCGGTGCTCAAAGAAGAGTAAAAACAATTCAACATCATCAGGGTCAATGTATGAAAACTTGCTATCCAATAGCGCACTGATTTTTTCATTATTTACTTCAACCATCTTCACATAATCGTTAGCCACATCTATCGTAGTGTTTGCCCATGAGATCAGACGCTCTTGCGTAAGTTCATTATCGCTGAATTTCTTGTCAATGAACTCAACTTTGTAGGCATCATGAAACCGTCTGTTTAGCTCAAACAGTCTTTCGCTCTGCATCACCAGATACATAAGAGGTGCATAAAGTTCTCTAACTTGTTCTTCCAGTAATCTCAATTTACGATCTTTTCTTGCAGATCTCAAAGCAAAAATCTGAACTATGATGGCACTGGTCACACCTCCACCAAAGAAGCTTATGAAAAGAGCTAACGTGTCCACAATAACACCCCAAGTATATTTTGAGCTTATAACGGCTGATTGCGCTCCAGGGGTTCGTCGGCGAAGCTGCCATAGGTTTCCTCGAAGTAGCCCAGGGGATAGCCCATCTCATCCAGGGCTTCCGAGGCGTGCGCGTGCATAACCAGCACAATTTCAACCTCAGAATCGGGCAGGTTCGTTGGAATTTCCAGTTTTAGGATACCGTCGTGGTCTGAGCGTGCCTTTAGCGTCATCGTCTGCATATCCCACCTCGCCTATCTGCGTTTAGCTGATTATATCATCGTGGTCACAGCATGGAAGGGGGCCAGACCAATGCAGGTTCACTCGATATCCAGGATTACGCATGTTCCGACTCAGGCTCAGGGATAGGCAAACCGAGTTCCAGCGCAGTTTCCAGCCAGGCGCGCTTTGCATCGTCGATCATCGCCAGGGCATCTTCCCGGCTCTCACCGTTGGTCATACAGCCTTCCAGCAGTGGAATGGCCGCGAACCAGTAGTCATCCTCATCCGGCGTGAGTTCGATGGTGTAAGGAAGTGACAGGTAATACTCAAGATTCTTCATCGGTTTCGTCGTCATCTGGCTCATCCTCACCCCGCTCCTCAACGATCCGGTCGATAATCTTGAGTGCCTGTTTGATGTAGATTGGCTTCACAGGCCGCCTAAACGGTACGACAAACAAATGAGTTTCTTCGCCAAGTTCGTAAGTGTAGCTGTAGTGGCTGCCTGTCGTCTTCCGGTGCAGAAATCCATAGTCTTCCAGGACCCGCTGCAAATCGGAAAGAGAGACATTGTTGGGATTCTGCCGCAGCCGTTCCAGACGCTTTTGACGTTTACTCATTAGCTATTTTACCAGAAAGCCAGTTCTCGCGGATCGCAAATCACAGCAGCGTAGGGGACCAGGCCGGGCGGTTACGGGAGGCGCGTTCGCGCACGGCATGGATGCTCTCGGCGGGGACTTCGTGGCCGAAGCTGCGGAAGCCGGACAGCCTGAAGCCATGCCGCGCGCAGATGTCGCCGATCTCCAGCGCCTGTTCGATGCTCACTTCTTTGGTCACCGTGTAATCTTCATAGCGGCCTTCGAGGGCCAGCGCCATCGTCTCGGCCATGCATGCATAGGCTTTGCCCGGCGGAAACCCAAAATCGAAGTGAAAATCGACCGGCCCAGGCACATCGACCATGCCGCCTTCGATCACCAGCACGTCGTCGCGCAGCGCCGCCACCTGAGCGGAGACATCGCGCGGGCGGGCCACGTCGCACACCACCGCACCGGGTTTCAGATGGCGCGGCTCGATGATGGCATGCAGCGCGGTCGTCACCGTCAGGATCAGGTCAGCATCGTAAATGCCGTTCATATCCGTGCGGGTGTGGACCTCCGCGCCCTTCCCCTCACAGCGTTCGCGCACAGCTTGCAGCGCCTCCTCGCGGCGGCCTACCAGCAGCAGTTCAGCGCAGTCCCCTGCCAGCATCTGGGCACAGGTCTTGCCGATGGTCCCGGTTGCGCCGACGACGGCGACTTTGGCGGCACGCATGGTGATCCCCATCTGGCGGGCGGCTTCGCGCACGGCTTCGACCGCGATGACCACCGTATAGCTGTCCCC
>JAIOHO010000329.1 GCA_019912905.1 Anaerolineae bacterium | reverse complement strand
CCAGGCAGGTCGTTGGACCGACTATAAGGATGTCATCATCCCGCTCAACGACCTGATCGACCAGTACGGGCAGGCCATCGTCGATACGATCCCGGCAGCGGACTGGGTCAAATGCACCGACCCGGATGGCAATATCATGTGTGTGCCGCGTGCCACCGCCAGCAATCCGTATATCACCTGGGTGCGCCAGGACTGGCTGACGGAATTGAGCCTGGATGTGCCGACGACGGTCGAGGAACTGGAAGCGACCGTGGCCGCGTTTAAGGAAGCGCACCCGGATTCGTTCATCGCTACCCGCCCGGCAGATTATGCCAAGGCATCGGTGGCCGGTTGGACCGAGTACGGGTTCTCGAACTGGCCGGACCCGGAAGATGGCAACCGCATCAAACCCTGGATCTTGCAGGAAGGTGTGAAAGACTGGGCCGCCAAGCTCAACGAGTGGTGGAACAACGGCTGGTTCTATGGCGATACGTTTACCAGCTTCCAGGAGCCGGAACTGTTCCGCACCTGCAATATCGGCGTGTGGATGGGCTGGTATTCGCGCATCACGCTGATCGTGCCGCAGATTCAGGACGGCTGCCCCGGCATCGAATACACCCGTACCAGTATCACCGGGCCGATGGGCTATCTGGCGACGGTCAACCAGCAGACGACCAGCGGCTACGTGGTGACGAAAAAATCGCAGAACCCGGAAGCCAACATCCAGTTCCTGAACTGGCTGTACGCCGATGTCGAAAATGACATCACGGCCCGCTACGGCATCAAAGACAAACACTGGTGGTGGGTCGATGAAGCCAACAAGATCGTCGACCGCGATCTCGAAAGCGGCTACGTCAGCGAATTCACGCTGCCCAACCCGATCATCGAAGTGCGCTACAGCGTGCTCGACCCGGGCCGCGCCTGGCACGTGGAATATCTGGGGACACAGCTGCGCGATCTGTCGGATGCCAAGATGCCGTATGACGCCACCGTGCCCTACGACGAAAGCCGCATTGCCGACGAAGTCGTGGGTCTGGGTGACATTCAGCGCCTGATCGACGAGCAGACCATCCTGTTCATCACCGGCTCGCGTCCGCTCGACCAGTGGGACAGCTTCGTCGAAGACCTGTACCGCGCGGGCATGGATGACTGGATCAATTCCCTGACCACGCAGTATCACGAAATCACCGGAATGTAAGGACCATTGATGGGGGGGTGGCCGATGTGCCGCCCCCTTTGATCGAACAGGCCATGACCGGACCCAACGTACTCTTTATCGCCGTCGATGACCTACGGACGGCACTCGGCTGTTATGGCGACCCGAATGCGATCACGCCGAATATCGACCGGCTGGCGCGGCGGGGGATGCGCTTCGAGCGCGCCTACTGCCAGCAGGCGGTGTGCAACCCGTCGCGAGCTTCGCTGATGACCGGGATGCGGCCCGATACCCTCCGCGTCTGGGACCTGAAGTCGCATTTTCGCCAGGAACTGCCGCCGGAACGCGCCGATCTGCCGCAGTATGGCACGGGGACGCACTTTCGCGCAGCGCAGCCGGACGTAATCACCCTGCCGCAGTGGTTCAGGCAGCACGGCTATCAGGCGCGGGCGGCGGGCAAGATCTATCACGGTTCGCCGGAGATGCAGGACCCGGCGTCGTGGTCGGCCCCGGCGGTGCTGAACGTGATCATGAAACGCGATGACGGCTACGTGCTGCCCGAAAATCACGGCCCGGAAGGTCTGAACTGGCCCGGCCCGAAGATGGCGGCGACGGAATGCGCCGACGTGCCGGACAACGCCTATGGCGATGGCAAAGTGGCCGACGCCGCGCTGGAAATCCTGGATGAGATTCAGGATCAGCCGTTTTTCCTGGCCGTTGGCTTTCGCAAGCCGCACCTGCCGTTCAGTGCCCCCAAACGTTACTGGGACCTGTACGACCGGGATCAGATCACGCCGCCGGATCATCCGACGCGGCCCAGCGGCATCCCCGATTACGCCTGGCATCACTCGGTCGAACTGCGCGGCTACAACGATATTCCCAAAGAGGGGCCGCTGCCGGATGAACTCGTGCGCAAACTGCGGCACGGCTATTACGCCTGCGTCAGCTACATGGACGCGCAGGTCGGCAAGCTGCTGGATGCCCTCGACGCGCGCGGCCTGACCGAAAACACGGTCATCGTGCTGTGGGGCGATCATGGTTATCACCTGGGCGAGAAAGCCTTGTGGTGCAAGACGACCAATTACGAACTGGACACCCGCGCGCCGCTGATCCTGTCGGTGCCGGGGCAGGCGCATGTTGGGGAGCAAACATCTGCGCTGGTCGAATTTGTGGATGTGTATCCCACACTGGCCGAAGCCTGCGGGCTGCCGCTGCCGGAGCATCTCGAAGGGCTGAGCCTGCTGCCGCTGCTGGATGACCCGGATCAACCCTGGAAAAAAGCGGCGTTCAGCCAGTTCCCCCGGCCCTGGACTTACAAAGGGGAACCGGAGGTCATGGGCTATACGATTCGCACGGCGGATTATCGCTACACCGCCTGGCTCGATTTTCATACGCGGGCGACGCGGGCGCAGGAGTTGTACGATCATCGCCAGGACGCGGCAGAGGTTCACAACGTCGCCGACGACCCGGCCTACCGTGCGCAGGTCGAGGCGCATGCCCAACTGCTGCAAACGGGCTGGCGGGCGGCGCTGCCGGAGAGGGTTCAGAGGAAGGGGTGAAGATGAATGCCGGGCAATCAATTACCCGGCAAGTCTGCAAACCCCGCTGGGGTTCACAGAGTCCCACAGGGACTTGGGATACTTGCCGTCGATTTTAATCGGCGGCATCGGTGAGCAAACTGCCTCACAGCCTCTTGGGGGGGATGATTGAATACACAGTTACTGTTAGATGAAGGATGAAGCGATGGCACAACAGGTCCAACCCATGACC